>JAQVZK010000103.1 GCA_028708195.1 Desulfovibrio sp. | reverse complement strand
CCCCTAAAACGCTTATTATCGTTTCAGTGGGTTACAAAGAGTATTCTGCTGACTGAAAGAGCATCACATCGTTTTTATCAGGCCTTTTGTGCCCTACAGGCACGAAGGCTTTTTTTGCTTCTGCCACCTGCGATGCGCGCTCCCCACAGGGCACAAACACCCCTGCGAAATCAGACGCGAAAAAGCCGGTTCCACGCCACAAGCTGAATAACAGTTGTGACTGAGTTAAAGAATCCTCTGGCCTGCTCTTCAGTGGGGTGTTCGGGCGGGCTGGTTTCATGCCCTACATACCAGGGCAAGGTACGTAACAAAGCGGTGAGCATATAATGGTAAAGCGGCTTCAGCACCTCCCGCGGGCGGGTGCGGGTGGCGTCTTCCCCTTGGGCGCAGGCCCTGCCAAAGACCATATACTGGCGGCAAACCACAGGCCGTACAGGATAAACCAGGCAAGTGCCGTCCACCAAAAAAGGACAGGCCAGGGCCATCTGCTCCTTGTGGCCCTGAAAGACAGCCAGCCTGGCCACAAGCGCGGCAAGACTCGCCTGCGGCAACCTGTGCCGGACATAACTGTGTAATCCCAGCACTTCCAGCGGCGTCACGGGAATAGGCTGCATGCAGCACTGCGCACACCCGGCATGGCAGGCGGGCACACGGCCATCACGTTCTGTCGCTTTTTTTACGCCCAAATCCACAACGGAGAAGGCGTCCAGCAAAAGGTCTACGCCAGGGTAGCTGCGCTCAAGCCAAGAATCTGTGTGCCTGAAAAGCCGGGCTTCTGCGGGCCATATCAAGGGCACAGTTTAGGCCCTCGAACAGTTTTTGTCAGACATTTTCCGTATCCTTTTCTGTGCGTCGCCGGCGCTGAGGAGCATCTTCATCCCCTGACGCAGGCATATTCTCGCAAGCTTGGGCAGAATTGGCGGCTGCGTCGTCGCCAACCGCGCCAGCAGCAAGGGAGTCACCACAAGCGCAAAGCGTTTCGTCCCTGTTTTCGCCCTTGTGCTTGAGGCTTTCGCCGCGGCTGATAAAGTAGACGTGCTCGGCTATGTTGATGGAGCGCCGCCAGATACGCGTAAGCGAGCGTGTCACAAGTATGATATGCATGGCAAGGTGCGGTTCAAGGCCGCAGTGCGGGTCGGAGAGGCATTCCATAATACCCTGAATGATGCGCACCTCATTCTGCACGGCCTCATCGTCGCCCCGGCACATGGCCAATGCCCCCTGGGCATCGTTTTCGCGAAAAACGCGCACCGAGTTTTCAAAAGCCTCGCGCGCGTTAGCATACAGTTCGCGAACGTGCGGTATGACGCCAAAGCCCGGCATATCCTGCATAAGGATGGCCTGTTCGGACATGCTCACGGCTTCGTCGCCGATGCGCTCAAGATCCACCACCATACGCAGGGAGGTGACCACAAAACGCAGGTCGCTGGCCACAGGTTGCGACCGGGCCAAGAGGCGCAGGGCCATCTCGTCAATTTCATTTTCCAGCGCGTCAATGGCCGCGTCACTTTCAATAACCGCGGCAGCCCTGCCCGGATCATTTGCGGCAAGGGCGTTGCCCGCCTCTTCCAGCGCAATGCCCACGCTGGCGCACATGACCAGAAGCCGGGTACGAAGGGTCACAAGCAGTTGTTGCAGATAGTTGGCCTGTTGCATGGCAGTCTCCTGAAAAAACACGCTGTATGTTCTGTGCCGGGTTGGGGCTACACGTTGTTTGGCCCGAAATACGGACGGGCCCCCTGAGTCAAGAATCAAACCTGTTGCCGCTGCCTTGAAGAGACAGACGCTGCGGCAGTGGCATACCGTGGAGGTGTTCAGGAATCCCGCTTCAGTTCAGACGAATTCCAGTAGCATCCTGCACTTAAAATAAAAGTTTTAGGGGGTGGGAGCGTGGAGGAGGCGACCCTTTTACAAAAGGGCCCTTCCCCGCAAAAAAACTCCAACACTCTCGCCCACAAAAAAACTCTAGCCAAAACGTCCTGTTATATAATCTTCTGTCTGCTTTTTGGCGGGCCGCGTAAACATTATGTCAGTGGCATTGTTCTCGATGAGTTCACCCATATAGAAAAATGCCGTGGTATCAGACACGCGGGCGGCCTGCTGCATGTTGTGGGTAACAATGATGATGGCCAGAGACTCGCGCAGTTCGCGTATGCTCTCTTCAATTTTTTGCGTCGCTATGGGGTCAAGGGCGCTTGCGGGTTCGTCCATTAGCAGCACCTCCGGCTCGACGGCGAGGGCGCGGGCAATGCACAGGCGTTGCTGCTGCCCGCCGGAGAGGCCGAGGGCCGGACCTTGCAGGCGGTCTTTCACCTCTTCAAAGATCGCGGCCCGGCGCAAAGAAAGTTCCACTTTTTCAGCAATGAGGCTCTCGTCCCTGAGGCCGTTAACCCTCAGCCCGTAAGCCACATTTTCATAAATGGTTTTGGGAAAAGGATTGGGTTTTTGAAAAACCATGCCCACGCGGCAGCGCAAAGAGACTACATCCGTATCCGGGCGGTTCATGTCTATGCCGTCCAGCAGAATTTCGCCTTCGACGCGCGCGCCGGGCACAAGATCGTTCATACGGTTCAGACAGCGCAAAAAGGTGGATTTGCCGCAGCCCGAGGGGCCGATAAGGGCCGTTACCCTGCACGGTTCAAAGGCCAGAGACACTTCGTGCAGGGCCTTGTGCTGCCCATAATAAACACTGACGTTGCGTGCCAGCAGATGTTCCTTCATGACTGTGCTGCTCCATGGGCGGAAGTAAGAGTGAAAACAAGGGCTGTGTTGCCGTCAGGGGCCGGGCTTTCTGCCCGGATACTGCCGCCATGCCGCTCGATGATATGTTTGCAGATAGCAAGACCAAGACCGGTGCTGGCCTGCCCCCGGTGCCGCTCGACCTGATAGAAGCGCTCAAATATCCGCTCCAGATCATGCCGTGGTATGCCGGGGCCGTCATCCGTAACGCGAAAGACGACACTGTCGCCAACTTGACGGGCGTTCACGCGTATGCTGCCGCCCTCTGGGGTATAACGGCCCGCATTTTCAAGCAGATTGCGAAAAATCTGCGTCAAATGCGGCTGACTGGCCATAACCATACAATCAGGGGATATTTGCGCCTCCACGTGACAGCGGCGGCGTTCCAGCACTTCACGGCACATGCCTGTGGCCTGCGTCAATGCTTCGCGGGGATCAACCGGGGCAAGCTCAAGGCTGCCGGTCTTGCCCTCCAGACGGGCCAGGGTGAGCAAATCTTCCACCATTCGCGAAAGGTAAACCCCGTGCTTGAGAATGATTTCGCCAAACCGGCGGCATTCTGGCGGGCCATCCAGGCTGACAAGAGTTTCGGCATATCCCTGAATGGCCGTAAGCGGCGTGCGCAGTTCGTGTGACACATTGGCCACAAAGTCGCGGCGCACGCGTTCAAGCCGCATAAGCTCCGTGATATCGTGAAATACGGCCACAGCGCCCACTTGGCCGCCTTCTGCCGTATCCCCGGCCCCTGGCAGAGAAATGCAGACCGACATCACCTGGCCCGAAGGCAGTTCAAGGTGCAGGTAGCGCTGCTCGCTGCCGTTCTCAAGGTTATGGGTGTCACCACAGGTGTCGCCGTTGGCGGTGGAAGAAACGCTGGCAGATGCTGCGGAAGAAGAGCCAGAAGAATGGTCGGACGCGGTTTTGGCGCTGCCCGCTGTTTCTACTGCGTGACTTGATGCTGAAGCTGCGAGGGCCAGCGCCCGCTGGCGTGTAAAATTACGGGCTTCTGCCTCTGCCATGATGTCGTCCACGGCATTTTGCAGCGGCGGCGAGGGTATGACCTCGACCACCTGGGCACCCAGAGCCGAGGCTGCGGCGGGAAACTCGCGGGCCAGCGCCCTGTTGCAGCGGCGTATGCGCCCGCGCGGCCCAAGCACCAGCACACCGTCACTCATGGTGTCCAAAATACTTTCCAGTTGGGCCGTCTGCTCGGCTGTGGCGCGCACGTGTTCTTCAATATTCTCTGCCATACGGTTTACGGCGTCGGCCAGGGGCGCGAATTCACGGCCTGGTATGCGGCGCAGGCGGCGCTGAAAATTGCCCAGCGATATGGCCTCCACCACGGACACCATCTGGCTCAGCGAGCGGCGCAACGCGCCAGACAAGAGCCCGGCCAGCACAAGAGAAAGCGCCACGGTAACAAAACCAATCTGGGTAAAGACGGCAAGCCGACTGTCGATAATCTGCCTGAGGCTGGCCAGTGGCAAGGATACCCGTAAAATGTCGCCGTTCTGCAAGGACACAGCCGCGTACGCAAGGTCCTTGCCCAGAGTTCCACTGGGACGGATGGAAAAGCCTGGAGTGCCGTTCATAGCTTCTTGCACTTCGGGCCTGTCGGCATGGTTGTCCAGCCGGGCAATGGGCTGTGCGCCGGGGGCGGTGTCGCCCAGCACGCCGCCCGTGCTGTTCAGCAGGGACAGGCGTTCTTCTGGCATATTCAGGATGGCAGCCAGTTTGGGAAGCCCCGATGTATGGTCGCCAAGCCCGTCAAGAATGGCTCCGGCCAGTATCGTTTCACGCACAAGGCGATCGCGCGCGGCATCAATCTGGGCCTTTTCAAACCAGGCCTTGCCGTAAAAAACAGATACGGCAATGGAAACCAGGGCCACGGCCAGCATGCCGCAAAAAATTCTGGTTCTGAATGAAAACATAATTCCCTGCCAGTGCGGCTTTGCCGCCTGCTTTGCTCAGACCCGACACAGATATATACCGTGCGGGACTGGCTACTCCTTGATTCTGTAGCCCACGCCGCGTACTGTTTCCAGCATGGAGGCAGCGTCACCAAGCTTGGCGCGCAGACGGCGCACATGAGTATCCACCGTGCGGGCGTACCCTTCAAAAGAATAGCCCCACACCTTGTTCAAAAGCTGTTCGCGCGTTCGCACCGACCCCGCATGCCGCAGCAGATCTTCCAGCAGACGAAACTCCGTGGCAGTGAGCAGCAGTTCCTCACCCTGAGCCTCCACCGTGTGGGCTTCAG
This sequence comes from Desulfovibrio sp., assembly GCA_028708195.1. Lineage (GTDB taxonomy): Bacteria > Desulfobacterota > Desulfovibrionia > Desulfovibrionales > Desulfovibrionaceae > Desulfovibrio. Next base: position 2,942 of record JAQVZK010000103.1, on the reverse strand, counting down.
GGCGCAGCCGTATGCCGTGGCGCTCAAGCACCGGGCTTTCGCTGCTTCGTACCCCACGCCGCAACACGGCCCTGATACGCAGCATAAGTTCGCGTACGCTGAAGGGCTTGACCACATAGTCGTCAGCCCCAAGGCTCAAGCCCACTACCCGGTCCATCTCCTCACCCTTGGCGGTGAGCATGAGAACAGGGATATGGGACGTTTCAGACTGTGCGCCCAGGCGGCGGCAGACTTCAAATCCGTCCAGGCCGGGCAGCATCACATCCAGCAGCATAAGGTCAGGCAGATGTTGCCGGGCCAGCTTCAGCCCTTCGTTACCATCTGCGGCCTCCAGCACACTGAACCCCTCACGTTCAAGATTGAAACGCAAAAGTTCACGGATGTCAGCTTCATCTTCAACTATCAGTATTTGTTGACTCATAGTTTACACCTCTCTCACGCAGCCAGAGTACACCGACTCTTTGCGCCAATGTGATGGTGGATTTGTTACAATTACGTGACGCCGGCTAAAACTAAAAAAACCATGCTCCACGGGGGGTTAAAAAACAATTTGAGGATTCACGCAGTCTCCTCGCTACTGACATCATTCTGTAACAGAGGCAGGCCAAAAAGGAGTCGCGGCAGGAAACTCCAGCAGGAAACTCCGCCACGGAATTCATTATTGCAGAGTAATCACAACAGGAGAAGACCAATGTCTTTTGACTTCACATCCCGCATTATTCGTCACAGTGGCAAGCTTTTTGCCAGCGCCGTCGCCGTTCTTTGCCTGAGTGCCCCGGCCCTGGCCGCCCAACAGGTCACCATCAACGGTTCCACCACAGTGCTGCCTGTTGTTCAAAAAGCTGGTGAAGCCTTCATGGCCTCCCACCCCGGCACAGAGATCAGCATTTCTGGCGGCGGTTCTGGCAACGGCATTAAAGCCCTCATCGAAAAGCAGTGCGATGTGGCCATGAGCTCGCGCGACATCAAAGACAAAGAAAAAACCGCTGCCGCCAAAAACGGGGTCAACCCCACGCGCACGGCCATCGCCATTGACGCCATCGTACCCGTGGTTAACCCCGGCAACAAGGTGGGCGCCCTCACTATCGAACAGCTGCGTGACATTTTTTCTGGCAAGATCACCAACTGGAAAGACCTTGGCGGCGATGACGCCCAGATCGTGGCCATCTCGCGCGACACGTCTTCCGGCACGTTTGAATCCTGGGAAGAACTGGTCATGAACAAGGAGCGCGTCACCCCCAAGGCCCTCATGCAGGCATCCAACGGCGCAGTTGTGCAGGCCGTGTCCAAAAACAAGAACGCCATCGGCTACGTGGGCCTCGGCTATGTGGACAAGTCCACCAAGGGCCTCAAGGTCAACAACATCACCCCCAATGCTGAAACCGCCATATCAAAGCAGTGGCCCATCGCCCGCGAGCTTTACATCTTCACCAACGGTGCCCCCCAGGGCACGGTAAAGGAATTTGTGGAATACCTGCTCGCCCCCGACAAGGGCCAGAAGAACGTGCTTGAAGTGGGATATGTGCCCCTGGCCAAGTAAGGCCTTCAACCTGAAATGGCTGCCTGATGGCGGAGTACTCCGCCTCGCAGCCATTTCAGGGCGCAGCCTCCAAAGCGCGCAACGTGACAGCATGTTTTTGATGAGGAAGACGCAACAATCCTTGCGGGCGCTTCCTGCATCACGCGGGGTAGCCGGGAAACCGCAGCCCGCTCTGCCCCGCATACACCATATGTGCAATGGACGCGGCTAGCGCGTCAGGAGAACGGCCCATGCGCTCCAGAGATATCAAGGAAAAGCTGGTTCACTACGTACTCACCGGCATGGCTGGCAGTTCGCTGCTGGCCTTGGCCGGTATTGTCATATTTTTGTTTATGGAAGGTCTGCCGCTCTTTTCGCACTACTCGCCCATAAATTTTCTTTTTGGCGACCTGTGGTACCCCACTGAAGATCCTGGGCTTTTCGGCATATTTCCGCTGTTGGTGGCATCGCTTGCGGTGACGTTTTTTTCTTCGCTGCTGGCAGTGCCCCTGGGCGTTCTCACAGCCGTATACCTGACTGAAATCGCCCACCCCGGCGTACGGCGCGTCATCAAACCCTTTGTGGAGCTTTTGGCCGCCCTGCCGTCGGTTGTGCTGGGCTTTCTGGGCATGGTGGTGCTTGCGCCCTTTTTGCAAGACTTTCTGGGAGCGGCCACCGGCTTGAACCTGCTTAACGCCTCATTGGTACTGGCCTTCATGAGCGTGCCAACCATCTGCTCCGTGTCTGAAGACGCTTTGTACAGCGTGCCGCGCGACCTGCGCGAGGCATCGCTGGCGCTGGGCGCTACCCGCTGGCAAACCACGGTACGCGTGGTCATTCCTGCGGCTCTTTCCGGCATTGGCACCGCCGTTATGCTGGGCATGTCACGCGCCATTGGCGAAACAATGGTGGTGCTTATGGTGGCAGGCGGCGCGGCCATTATTCCCACATCCCTGCTGGACCCCGTGCGGCCCATGCCCGCATCCATCGCCGCCGAAATGGCCGAAGCCCCCTTCCGTGGCGAACACTACCACGCCCTCTTTGCCATTGGCATCGTGCTGTTTCTGCTTACCCTGGGCTTCAATATGCTGGCCGGGCACATAGCTGAAAAACACCGCCAGGCCGGAACCTCAAGTTTGTAGCATCAGCAGGACGGAGAAATCATGTCACAGGCATCATCTTCACAATCCGGTGTACAGCCCGATACCTCACCGCATGTCACACTGCCCTCCACCGGCAAGGCGCGCGGGCGCGCACAGAACGCTATGTTCTGGTTTCTGCGCGGCATAGCTGCCTGTAACGTACTGGTGCTCTTGGGCGTATGCGGCTTTTTGTTCTATCATGGCCTGCCTGCCATCAGTTGGGAATTCATCAGCCAGCCACCCCGCAATATGATGACCGAGGGCGGCATCCTGCCCTGTAT
>JAQVZK010000102.1 GCA_028708195.1 Desulfovibrio sp. | reverse complement strand
TGACGCGGACCAAGCTTTGCGACAGAGTGTACCTATGTCGGACGATAACCCTCCCACTACGCTGGCCGTGGACTCGCACACAACGGAATGCCCTGCTGTGCAAGAGACCGAGAGCGGCCAAAAGCTACTTCAGTTTTTGCAGCGCCGTCTTAACCTCCCCCAAGCCATGCTGCACCGTTGGGTGCGCACCGGCCAGGTGAGAATAAACGGCAGCCGATGCAAACCTTTTTCTCGTGTGCAGACTGGCGACACTATTCGCTTGCCACCCTTTGCCCTCAGGATGTCGGCGCAGTGTGACACCTCAGAACCTATGCCCTTGGCCAAAGCCCGCAGCAGCGAAGCCGCCGCCGCAAGCCCGCTGCCGTTGCCCCCTCTTGTGGGCACCAGCGGTTACCTTTGGGCTTTTGACAAGCCCGCAGGCCTGCCCACCCACCCCGGCACCGGTCACGAGGACAGCCTGACCACCCGCCTGGCCCAGCACTTTGCGACGGCGAGCTTCATGCCCACCCCCGTGCACCGGCTGGACAAGGAAACATCGGGCGTTTTGCTGGTGGCCGCATCCTATGCAGCTCTGGACGAAGCCCAGTGTGCCTTGCGCGGCCAGCACATGGTCAAGGAGTACGTGGCCTGGATCGCAGGCCGCTGGCCTCATGATGAAACCTGCCTTGTGCGGCATTTTTTGCGCAAGGATACCGTGCGTGGGTTTGAAAAGATGTGCGCCGTAAGCGCGGACGCCCCCGACGGCAAAGAAGCCCTTTGCCTGGTGCGCCCCCTACAGATCGAAGACGGAGCAAGCCTTGTGCAGATTCGCCTTCTTACGGGCCGTACCCACCAGATACGCGCCCAGCTTGCCAATCTGGGGCACCCTGTACTTGGTGACGGCAAATACGGGCTGGCCCGACCAGGATCAGCGCTTTACTTGCACGCACTGCGGCTGGTCCTGCCCGAAAGCCCCCCCTTTACCAGCTTGCCCACCTGGACAGGCCAACGCGCCCTGACTGCCCTGCCAGAGCCTATCGAATATGACGCCGACCTGAGCTCGCCACCGGCACCCCTGTGCGGGGCCTTCCCATTGGGCGACAATGGTGCTATAATTCCGCCCTTACACTAGAGCATTGCAACTTTGAAGGTATTGCACTGCTCGGCGGCAAGTATACTGAGCCGCCCGCCGCAATGCGGCGTGGACTTAGCCAAAAACTGCGTTTTCGGCTAAATGTCCGCTTTGAAATTGGACTCAATTTTGAAGCGATGCTGTTCCAGAGCCCGCACTGGCGGGCCCCCCAAAAAGCGCCCAGCGCACTGCATGCGGCCCCATCTTGAGGCCGCCACAAGGTTATCGTCATGGCTGAAAATCTGCCACGCATCATTCTTGTGGGCCGCCCCAATGTGGGCAAGTCCACTCTGTTTAATCGTCTCATCCGCAGCAACCGCGCCATCACCCACGACATGCCCGGCATCACCCGCGACCGTATGGACGGCGTCGTACGGCGCAAAGACATGCCCGTCTTTGGCATTGTGGATACAGGCGGCATAACCCTTGACTCCCATTCAATGGTGGTTGAAGGCCCCGAAGGCATCCGCGGATTCGAGCAGGATATTCTGAACCAGACCGAAACGGCGCTCAAAGACGCCTCGGCCGTGGCCTTTGTTGTGGACGGCCGCGATGGCCTGCTGCCTCTGGATGAGCATTTGGCTGCCCATGTGCGGCGCAAGGGCTTGCCCACGCTTTGCGTTGTCAACAAGGTGGACGGCGCGGAACACGAAGACGAACTCATGGCGGAGTTTCACTCCCTGGGCTTTCCGCTGCTGGCCGTCTCTGCCGAGCATGGGCACAACATGAACGGCCTGGTTGAAGACCTGGTCGCCCTGCTGCCCGAAGAAAGCTCAGAAGAGCTACCGGCCCCGCCCACACTGCGCCTGGCCATGCTGGGACGCCCCAACGCGGGCAAGTCTTCTCTTATCAACGCGCTGGCGGGCGAAGACCGCATGATCGTTTCTGACGTGGCTGGCACCACCCGGGACAGCGTGGACGTACGCTTTACCAAGAATGGCAAGGACTACGTCTTTGTGGATACAGCGGGTGTTCGCCGACGCACAAAAATTTCGGATAATGTGGAAAAGTATTCGGTCAACTCGGCCATCAAGTCGACCACCAAGGCAGACGTTACCCTTCTGACTCTGGACGCCGCAGAAGGCGTGAGCCAGCAGGACAAGCGCCTCATGGATATGCTCAACACGCGCAAGACCCCCTTCATGATCCTCATCAACAAATGCGACCTTGCACCTCGCAACGCACTGGATCAACTGAAAAAAAATATCAATGAACTGCTGTCATTCTGCTCGCATGTGCCGGTCTTGCTTGTGTCTGCCCACACAGGCAAGGACCTTGGCAAAATTTTGCCTCTGGCGCAGAAAATCCATCAGGAATGCAGCGTCCGTATTTCAACGGGCAAGCTCAACCGCGCCATGGAAGACGTGCTTACCCGCCACCAGCCCCCAGTGGTCAAAAGAGCGCGGCCCAAGTTTTTCTATCTTACCCAGGCCGAATCCGAGCCGCCAACCTTTGTCTTTTTTGTGAGCGATGCCGAGCGCGTGTCTGAAAGCTATACGCGCTACCTTGAGCGGGCCTTAAGAAAAATATTTGAAATCAGCCACGCGCCCATGCGCATACACATGCGTTCAAGCCACAAGAAAAAAAACAAATAGCGCGTTTTCTGACGGTCGGCACCTGAAAGGGCACCGTTGCCACCGGGCACGCATCTGCAGAAGTTTAAATATGGAAAATCTGTATTTGAACTTCTGCTTTTTTGTTGCCCGCAACAATGCCCATCACCCAGTTGAGACTTGACAAACGCCGGAACCTCGCATTGACAGAAGCCCTGCAATAAGGCAATAAAAAAACCTTCACCTAATATGACGTGCAAGGTCTGCGCGCACAATTTATCGTAGGAGGGGCAGATGAAAAAAGGTATGACATGGCTTGCCGCAATGGCTGTTTGCGTGACTTTGGCCGCGCCTGCTCAGGCCGCTGATCCCATCAAGATCGGCGTTCAGGGCGCTCAGTCCGGCGATCTGGCCTCTTACGGCGTGCCCAGCTTGAACGCCGTCAAGATCGTTGTGGATGAGGTCAACGCCAAGGGCGGCCTGCTTGGCCGCATGGTTGAAGTTGTGGCCCAGGACGACCAGTGCAAGCCTGAGATGGCTACCAACGCCGCCACAAAACTGATTTCAGACAAGGTTGACGCCGTTGTTGGCCCCATCTGCTCTGGCCCCACCAAGGCTTCGCTGCCAATGTTTCAGGAAGCAGCCCTTATTTCCGTGTCTCCCACTGCTACCACCCCCGGCCTGACCGAAGACGGCAAGAACCCGCTCTTCTTCCGCACAGTGGCCAACGACAATGCCCAGGCCACCCTGACCAGTGACTTCATGCTCAACAAACTCAAGGTAAAAAAAATCGCCTATCTGCACGATAACGGCGACTACGGCAAAGGTTTTGCCGATAAGAACCGCGAAATCATGGAAAAGGGCGGCACCGAAACCGTGCTTTTTGAAGCCGTTACCCCTGACGCCGTTGACTTCTCCGCCGTGGTGCGCAAACTGCGCCGCGCCAAGCCCGACATCATTGTTTTCGGCGGCTACCAGCCCGTGGCCTCCAAGCTGTTGCAGCAGATGCGCCGCGACAACCTGAAGACCCCGGTCATCGGCCCCGACGGTGTGAAGGATGAAACCTTCCTCAAGATGACCGGCAAGGACAGCGAAGGCACCTACGCCTCCTACCCCAAAGACACCAGTACCCTGCCCGAATACAAAAAAGCGCGTGAAGCCCACGTCAAGGCTTTCGGCAGCGAACCCGGCTTTGGCTACTACAATGCCTACGCAGCCGCCCAGTGTCTGCTGGCCGCTATGGAAAAGGCCGGCAGCACCGATACCGCCAAGATCAAAGATATTCTGCGCGATAACCAGGTGGACACCCCGTTGGGCAAAATCAGCTTCAACGCCAAGGGTGACGCAGCAGGCATGGGCCTTTCCATCTACCAGGTCAAAGACGGAAAGTTTGTGGAACTCGACCACAGCATCGTCCTTGAATAGATGATCAAGGGGGGCGCGGCCAAGGCCGCGCCCCCGTTTTAGCACGCATTTTCGGCCCCGGCCGACGGCACAACGGAACTTATGCCAGTGAGCACCCGACTCCTGGCGCGCGAGACGGCATGGACATCCAATTTTTTATTGAGCTTTTCTTTGGTGGGCTCACCAGAGGCAGTATCTACGCGCTCATTGCCCTGGGGTATACTCTGGTTTATGGCATCATTGAGCTCATCAACTTCGCACATGGCGAAATTTATATGCTCGGCGCTTTCACCGCCCTGCTGGTGGCCGGTGTGCTGGGCATATACGGCTTCCCTGCGGGGGGCATACTTATAGTTGCCGCTCTTGCAGCCATTATCTGGTGTGCGGCCTACGGCTACACGCTTGAAAAGGTGGCGTACAAGCCCTTACGCGGCGCATCGCGCCTTTCGCCCCTCATCTCCGCCATCGGCATGTCCATTTTTTTGCAGAATTATGTGCTGCTGGCCCAGACTGCCGACTTTGTGCCCTTTCCCAATCTGCTTCCCGAGATGGAATTTCTTGACCATATCGGCAACGTTATGGGTCGCAGTGATTTTCTCATCCTGCTGGTCAGCACCCTGGCCATGTTGTCCCTTTCGCTCTTCATCCGCTACACTAGAATGGGCAAAGCCATGCGCGCCACGGCGCAGAACCGCAAAATGGCCCTGTTGCTTGGCATCAACGCCGACCTCATCATCTCGCTGACATTTATCATCGGCTCGTCCCTGGCGGCCCTTGGCGGCGTGCTCATTGCCTCCCATATGGGGCAGGTCAACTTTGGCATCGGCTTTCTGGCGGGGCTTAAAGCCTTTACAGCGGCAGTGCTCGGCGGCATCGGCTCCATCCCCGGCGCCATGATAGGCGGCCTTGTTCTGGGATTGGCCGAAAGTTTCACTACGGGATATTTTTCGGGCAACTATGAGGATATGCTGGCCTTTGCCATTTTGATCCTCATCCTTATCTTCCGGCCCGACGGCATCATGGGCAAAGCCAAAGTGCAGAAGGTGTAGCCATGCAAAGAGTTATCAAGGCCGCCATAGCGGCACTCTGGTTCATGCTGCTCACTCTGCCCGTGCTTGGCATCAAGCTGAACACCATTGAACGCACTGTTGTCTGGCGTCTGGACCGCATCGCACTTTTGGGTGTGGCCATTTTTGGCCTCGCCATACTTTGGGACTGGTGCTTTTCACGCAAGGCAAGAGGCCTTGGCATCATCAAGCTGCCCGATGGGTTTGGACTTGGCCCCGCCATGTCCGCCCTGTCGCAAAAGCCCAAACTCATGATGCTCAGCCTGGCGATTCTGGCGGCAGTCATGATTCTCATGCCTCTTGTCAGTTCGTTCTATCAGACCAACATCATGATCTCGGCCCTGCTCTACGTAATGCTGGCTTTGGGCCTGAACATCGTGGTTGGTCTTGCCGGGCAGCTCGTGCTTGGTTATGTGGCTTTTTATGCCGTGGGCGCGTACGCCTATGGCCTGCTGCACCAGTTTTTCGGCTTTGGCTTCTGGGTTTGCCTGCCCATTGGCGGCTTTGTGGCCGTTATTTTTGGCCTGGCCCTGGGATTTCCCGTGCTGCGCCTGCGGGGCGACTACCTCGCCATCGTCACACTGGGCTTTGGCGAAATAGTGCGCCTGGCCCTGCAAAACTGGACCACCCTCACGGGCGGGCCGCGCGGCGTGAGCGATATTCCCCGCCCCGGCTTCTTCGGCATGCAGATGGACATCAGCACCAGCACAACCTACGTGTATTATCTTGTGCTGATTGCGGTCGTTATTACCATTGTGGTCATCAGCAGGCTCAAAAACTCGCGCGTGGGTCTGGCTTTGCAAGCCCTGCGCGAAGATGAAATAGCCTGTGAAGCAATGGGCATTGATATCATGCGCGTCAAACTCTCGGCCTTTGCCCTCGGCTCCTGCTGGGCGGGCTTTGCCGGTGTGATTTTTGCGGCCAAAACCACCTACATCAACCCCTCAAGCTTCACCTTTATGGAATCAGCCATGATTTTATCAATGGTGGTTCTTGGCGGTATGGGGTCCATCACAGGTGTTGCCATAGCCGCTCTTATTCTCATCCTCGCGCCAGAATATTTGCGGGCCTTTTCGGAGTACCGCATGCTCATTTTCGGAGCCATCATGGTCATCATGATGATTTTCCGGCCTCAGGGGCTTATCAGCGGCGAACGCCGCCGATACCGCATCAGCGCCCTCCACGGTACTGAAGGAGGCCGCCAATGAAAACCGTGCTTGAAGTACAGGATCTGTCGCAGGATTTCGGCGGCCTGCGGGCGCTCAACGAGCTGTCGCTCAAAGTTAACAGCGGTGAAATTGTAGCGCTTATCGGCCCCAACGGCGCAGGAAAAACCACGTTTTTCAATTGCGTGACAGGCATCTACACCCCCACCGAGGGCAAGATGTTTCTTCACAACAGCGCGGGTGAGCCACAACTGCTCAACGGCAAAAAACCGCACGTCATCACAGCTATGGGCATGGCCCGCACCTTTCAAAATATCCGCCTTTTCAGTGACATGACAGTGCTTGAAAACGTCATGATCGGTCGGCACTGCCGCACCAATGCGGGCATTTTTGGTGCCATCATGCGTGACAGCGGCAGCAGGCGTGAAGAACAGGAAAGCATCGACGCAAGCTACGCTCTGCTTGAGCTTGTGCGCCTGCAGGACTTCTGGAACGAAGCCGCGCGCAACCTGCCCTACGGCGCACAGCGTCGGCTTGAAATTGCCCGCGCTCTGGCAACAGAACCGCGCATGCTGCTGCTGGATGAACCCGCCGCGGGCATGAATCCGCAAGAGACCAACGAGCTCAAAGGCCTGGTCTGCTCCATCCGTGATGACCAGCAGCTCTCCATTCTGCTGATCGAGCACGATATGGGCATGGTCATGTCCCTTTCGGACCGTATCTACGTTATGGAATACGGTTCGTGCATCGCCACCGGCAAACCCGAAGAGATACGCGCCAACCCGCGCGTCATCAAGGCATACCTGGGAGAAGGCGATGCTTGAGCTGCGTAATGTAGACACCTTTTACGGCAATATACAGGCCCTGCGCGACATTTCACTCAAGGTGGATGAAGGCGACATCGTCACCCTCATCGGAGCCAACGGTGCGGGCAAATCCACCACTCTCATGACCGTTTGCGGCATCAACCGCCCCCGTCAGGGCGAAATATTCTGGTACGGCAAGCCCATACATGCCCTGCCTCCCCACGAAATCGTGGCCCTCGGTATTTCGCAAGTGCCTGAAGGACGCCTGATCTTCCCTGATCTGAGCGTGCGCGAAAATCTGGACCTTGGGGCCTTTTTGCGCAAGGACAAGGAAGAGGTCAAAAATGACCTGGACTACGTGTTCAGCCTTTTTCCCATCCTTGCAGAGCGCCGCAAACAGGCGGGCGGCACCCTTTCGGGCGGCGAACAACAAATGCTGGCCATCAGCCGCGCCCTCATGGGCCGCCCCAAACTGCTGCTGCTGGACGAACCATCGCTGGGCCTTGCGCCCATTATTATTCAACAGATTTTTTCCATCATCCAGAAAGTCAACTCCAACGGCACCACGGTCTTTTTGGTGGAACAGAACGCAAACCAGGCCCTGCGCATTGCCACCCGTGGCTATGTTATGGAAAACGGCCGCATTGTCATGAGTGACAGTGCTGCCAACCTGCTTAAAAGCGAAGAAGTACGCACCGCCTACCTGGGCATATAGCTATTTTGTATGTTGCAATGCTTTGTAGGGGATGGCACGTAGAGGATTTTACGTTTGCAATTTTTTGTGGGGGGGGGGCCCCCTTGGAAAAGAGGGCCCTCCCCCCCCCCCCCCCCCCCCCC
>JAQVZK010000101.1 GCA_028708195.1 Desulfovibrio sp. | reverse complement strand
GTCAACTGTGCCATGCCACGACGTGGCCCGTAAAGTTGCTGCCAATGTTTTTTCTTTTGACCCAGAGTAATTTTGAATCAGCCATAAGCCTGCAAGGCCCTGCCCGAATCCCCTTTCCAGTGCAGGAGGCCCCCTGTGGCATATTGAATGAAAATAAGAGTTTTAGGGGGTGGGTGCGTGGGGTAAGCGACCCTTTTGCAAAAGAGTTCCTCCCCCACAAAGCGCTTTACCGCGTAAAAGAACCCCTCCCCCACGCACCCATCACAACCTGAAAAAAAGCCCCTCACCCACAAAGCACCTAAAAAAAGTTCGATCCTTCACTGGCATCGCGCGAAAAGAAGTGGCAAAATGCATTTGTGGCTGTGGCTGTGGCTGTGGCAGGGCTTGCCAGGGGCGCGGTTGTTGTGCAAGAAAGCGAAACTTCATTGGTGCGGCGTACCGCGCAGAGATGTTTTCAACAAAAGAGAATGCCCATGTCCATTTTGGTTTGCGGTGGAGCTGGATATATTGGTTCCCATAATGTGCGCGCGTTGCTGGCACGCGGTGAAAACGTCGTTGTTGTTGATAATTTTTTGACCGGGCACCGTGCTTCATTACCTGACGGTGTGAGCCTGTACGAAGGCGATATACGCGATGCGGCCCTGCTGGACCAGATATTTACCAGCCATCGGGTGAGCGCCGTGCTGCATTTTGCCGCCAGTTCGCTGGTAGGTGAAAGCATGGAACTGCCGCTGAAATATTTTCACAACAATGTCCACGGCATGCAAACGCTGCTGGAAGCAATGGTGCGCAACCGGGTGGACAAGATTGTTTTTTCATCCTCGGCTGCCGTGTACGGCGAGCAGGAAAGCGTGCCCATTGATGAGGATGCCCCCCTGCGGCCCACCAACCCTTACGGTGAAAGCAAGCTTATTATGGAGCGCATGATGCACTGGGTGGGCAAGGCTCACGGCATCCGTTTTGTGAGCTTGCGCTATTTCAATGTGGGGGGCGCCTGGCCCGGCGGGGCCATTGGCGAAGACCACCGGCCAGAAAGCCACCTGATACCTCTCATTTTGCAGGTTCCACTGGGCCGTCGCGAAACCGTGACCATTTTTGGCGACGACTATTCCACACCTGACGGCACCTGCATTCGTGACTATCTGGATGTTATGGACCTGGCGGACGCGCACATGCGCGCACTGGACTATCTTCGCGCTGGCGGCGGTAGCGAAATATGCAATCTTGGCAACGGCAAGGGCTTCAGCGTGCGCGAAATGGTGGCCGCCGCCTGCCGTGTGACTGGTTGTGATATTGGTGTGACCATGTCCACACGCCGCTATGGCGACCCGGCCCGTCTGGTTGCCTCCGCTGGACGCGCCAGAGAAATTCTTGGCTGGGAGGCCAAGGCCGGGATCGACCAGATCATTGCCTCGGCATGGGAATGGCATAAAAATCATCCTGACGGATTTTCGTCCTGACAGGCCGCGCCGTGAGAGCGTGATGCCTTTTAATCTATTTGTTGGGGAAGGGGCCCTTTTGTACGGTAAAGTGCCTTGTGGAGGAGGAACCCTTTTGTAAAAGGGGCACCTCCCCCACGCCCCACCCCCTAAAACTTTTATTTTCATTCAACATACCGCCGGGGCCTCTGGCACGAGACGCGTGGCAGGGGTTTGCAACTGCGGAGTTTTGCAGACATATTCTTTTTCAATGCGCGTCTGGCCCCAATATATCCGCTTCCTGCTGGGGGCGGATTTTTTTATGATCATGCCGTTGCGGCAATTTTGCGGGCGGTGAGTATTGACCGCGCCAGCAGGGTAGTTATCTGAACAGAAATAGTGAGGACGTAATGCGTCACCATATCTTTTTTCAAATATTGGCGGTTTGTCTGCTTTGCGGTCTTTACCTCGTATCCCCGGCCACAGGGGCTGGCGCTTCTGGCGCTGTCTCGGCCAGTGCCTCATCGGAGTCTGCCATGAAAAACACATCTCCCATGCCGCCCCTCTCGGAGAGGGAGGCGGACGTTATTTTGCGCAAGGGTACCGAAGCCCCGTACTCTGGCCGCTATACGGACAACAAGGCGGCGGGAACGTACGTATGCCGCCAGTGCGGAGCGGCCCTCTATAGCTCGAAGGACAAATTTGAATCCGGCTGCGGCTGGCCCAGCTTTGATACGGAACTGCCAGGGGCCGTGCGCCGCCTGCCCGATGCCGACGGCAGACGGGTGGAGATAGTGTGCGCTGCCTGCAATGGGCACCTTGGTCATGTTTTTGAAGGCGAGGGATTTACAGACAAAAATACGCGCCACTGCGTCAATTCGCTTTCAATGGCTTTTTATCCTGCTGGCAGCCCGGAAGAGGCGCAGGCTCTTGCGCAACGCAAGCAGGGCGCTTCGGCGGGCACTGCCAACGTGGCGGGCGGCTGCTTTTGGGGTGTGGAGGACGCCTTTCGCCGTATGCCTGGTGTGACCGATGTGGTTTCGGGCTACACGGGGGGGCACGTGCCCAACCCTTCCTATGAAGACGTGTGCCGGGGCGACACGGGCCATGCTGAAGCCGTGCGCGTGACTTTTGACCCTGCGGTGGTCAGTTATGAGCAGATTTTGCGCCGCTTTTTTGAAATTCACGACCCTACCCAGCTTGACCGCCAGGGGCCGGATGTGGGCGACCAGTACCGGTCTGCCGTGTTTTTTCTTGATGCCGGGCAGGAGGCCGTGGCCAGCAAGCTTGTGAACCGCCTGAGAGAACTGGGCTACGACGTGGTCACGCGGCTGGAGCAGGCCGGGCCGTTTTATGCGGCAGAGGCCTATCACCAGCGGTTTGCCGAGCGCACCGGGCGTGGGCGCTGCCATATGTCGGTGCCACGGTTTGACACACCCGCCAAGGGCGGCCGTTAGCGCAATTGCCATCACTACCGCAGTCGCCTACGGGTGCCGTGCAATATCCTTCGCAAGCCCCTGTGTAATACCCCCGCAAACCTCCTGCCCCTTGTTTTGCTGTAGAAGCCCCCTGTAGCCCACTGAATCAGCAGTAAAAGTTTTAGGGGGTGGGGGTGTGGGGGAGGCGACCCTTTTACAAAAGGGTCCCTCCCCCACAAAGCCTTTCTTTCCCACATCTCCCCCACAACGCACACCTCTCCCACGACATATTCCTTGCCTCACAGCCAAAGGGCCGGCGGGGCGTATGCCCTGCCGGCCCTTTGTGCGTCCGTTCCGCACCGGGTTATTTTTTGAGCTTCAGATTGGGCGGCACCAGTTTGATAAACTTGTCGCTGGCGTATGACGACGCATCGATCTTGAGTATTTCTTCCCTACCCAGGCGGCCCATGTTGCCAAAGAAGCGGGCAATGGCTTCAAGGTCTTTTTGCGCCAGGCTGCGCCCGTTGCTTTCATCAAAAAACTGCTGCTGCTCGGGCAGGTCCAGTATCTGGTGGCTCTTCATGTCGCGCCGCAGCACGGCTTCGTCATAGTCCTTGCCTGCCCATGCAAGGTAGAAGCGGCGGTAGTCTTGCAGAAAAACTTCGGGGCTTTTGCTCATGTATTCGTCCACGGCCTTGAAGTAGACGGAAAGAAATTTTGCGGTGATTTCGGGGTGTTCGTTGGCGTAGGCGGCGTTGGCTATAATGTAGGTGTAGCTTGACTTGCCGCAGGTTTTCAGGTCGGCGGCAAGAACGCCGCCTTTTTCCAGCGCCAGATAGAGCTGCGGTGCCCACAGGGCGACGCCATCGCCAATGCGGTTTTCAAAGTTGGCCACCACCAGGCCCTGCACCATGTCTCGCATGATGATATCACTGTCCTGCAGGCCAAGAACCCCCAGCCATGAAGAAAGCGCGTAGTGCGAAGAGCTGAGGTCAGAGACAAGAAATGTCTTGCCGCGCACGGTGTCCGGGCTGCCCAGCACTTCGGGGTAGTCTTTGTTCCAGCCTTTGACTGCGGCGATGGCGCTGTCGGCACGCACAACCACGCCATTGGCTGCGGCTTCGTCCGCGCCTATTGCTATGGCCGTGACGTTATTGCGCATGTTGCCCATAATAGCGGGAATAACCCCAACGCCTGCGTATACCCATGCCCCTGTGGGCAGTGCGGAAAGAATTTCTTCACCGGAGTTGTACTGGTGCATCTCGATATCCAGGCCAACTTCCTTGTCCCACTGTTTTTCCTTGGCGTACCACATGAGAAAGGTTTCAAACTCGTCCATCCAGGCAGTGGGAACGCGCACCAGCCTGTTGGCTGCGGCACCAGAGGCTGCGGCGTGCGTCAGCATGACAATGGCAAGAAACAGGACAATATATTTTTTGAGCATGGATTTCTCCCGGGAAGTTGTGGCAGTGCTGGACGCCGATGGGCTGGTGGACCTGGAAGAATGGGGGTTTTTAGTTGCAGCTGACGACGCTTGATTTTGAAGCCTACGCAATATGTTTATCTGTTTTTTTATCCTGCGGCAATGGCTTATAGTGGTTGCGGAGTGTGCAGGTCGGTGATTTTGTGGGTGAGAGCCCCTTGTGCCTTTTAAAAAGCACAGTGCCTGGGGCCGTAATGGTGCCAAAAGAAAAGCCTCGGCAACAGCCAATAAACCGGAGACGCTTCGACTTTGCCACAGTTTTGAGGGCCTGCCACTCGCTGTAGCTGGTGTCAACGGTCGCTTGCTGCAGAGGTGCGCGTGGTATCCACAGCAGCGAGAGCAGGAGCAGGGCTGGCATGAGGGCAGCCATGACATAGCTTGCGGCCCAGCCCTGGGAGCCAAAGAAGGGCGGCGCAAGAGAGGGCACAAGGGAGCAAACGGTGCAAAGGGAGGCCGGAGAGCACCAGCGACCGCAAGGCGCCGGGGCTTTCGCCCGGCGTCAGGTTAAAGGCAATCGCAGAGGGTCTTTTCGCGCAGAGATTTCAGGCGAATCCCGCCATTGGTCAGTTCGCTGCGCAGTTCACGCAGTCTGCGCACCATACCTGCCGGGGCATCTTTGCCCGCAGATGTACGAAAAGGCCCCATATCTGTAATATCCACGCCGCCGTTTTTGAGGTCGCGCACGAGGATTTCCTTGCCCTTGAAGTTGCCAGCAGCGGCCGCGGCCACAATGTCATACACCGCGTCGTCCGCCTTCTTGACTATGGAGGTGAGCACGCGGCCCGGCAGTTTCGTATCCTGGTTTTGGTCCAGCCCAATGACATAAGCGCCCCGGTTGGCGGCCTCCTGCAGCGCCGGGCCGTTGCCAAGCCCGCAGGCCAGCACCAGAACGTCCGCCCCCTGGTCCAGCAGTTCGCGTGCTGCCTTGCCCCCGGCCGCGGCGTCCGTAAAGGAGCCCGTAATGCGGTTGATAACCCGCACCTCCGGGTCCACAAGGCGCGCGCCCTCAACAAAGCCGTTCAGCAGGGAGCGCATGGCGGGAACGTCTTCTCCCGACAGCCAGCCGATGGTCCTGTCGGCATTGATGCCGGGCAGGGTTGTTTGGGCCGTGAGCATGGCCGCAGCCGCACCCGCAAGGTATGCCGCCTGCTCGTCGGCAAAGGTGACGGACATGATGTTGGGGGCGCGCACGCCCGCATCAATGCAGCCAAACTTGGTTTTTCTGAAGTTGGCGGCATTGTTGCGTAGCGCTTCGTGCAATCGGTCCGAGCCCACCAGAACCAGGTCATGGTTCGCTGCGGCATTACGAAAAAAATCCTGAATGGCGGCAGAGTCTGCCTGCGCGGGAGCCACCAGTGCTTCGGCCTCAACGGGAAGTTTGCGGGCCCGTTCAAGACCGCGCAACAGGGCGTCGCTCCAGCCGCCGTCACCTGCGGGGTGCTCCAGCAGCAGGGCCACGCGCAGGGGAGGGGTGCCTGTTGCGGGGGCGGCCCCTGCGGCGCAGGGTGCGCCCACAGTGATGCAGAATGACAGCACGACGCAGCAGAGCAGGGTGAGAAACGGGGTAGCCGCAGGAACAGGGGAAGGGAGCAACGCATTGTGAGGCATGGGTGGGTATCCTTAAACGCAGAAATGGGCGGTCATATCTGGCCGTGCGACAGCATACGCTCCCCCGGCACGTCCCGCAATACCTGGCAGCGGGCAGCCTCGTCAGACCCGGCCTGCCGTCCGGCCCATCCGGCCCGTCCGGCCCGTTTGGCCCGCATGGCACCCTGTCTGTTGTTGCTGCTTGGCAATTGCGCACTGAAATTGCGCGCAATCCGGTTTTGCGTTGCCCCTGGCAACGATGTCTAAAATATTTGGAATTCTTGCTTGACAGGGTTATGTGAAATATTGGACAATCGAATCACAAAATTCATTTGGTATTTGATAATAAAAGGCAAACCTTTTATATGTAACCTTTTTTGAAACAGTGTGAGGTCGGACAGCATGTCTGCGCAATCGTTGCCTCTATGGTTTGATGTGGCCACCATCGAAAAAGCCCTGAACCGTCAAGACGCTCCCGATGCCATTGAGCTTCGCGATATTCTGGATAAGTCAATGGAGATGGAGCCACTGGATCTGAATGAAATGGTGGCACTCATGCGTGTGGACAGCCCGGTGGGGCATGAGCGTATTCTTGCTGTGGCTGATGAGGTGAAACAGAAGGTCTACGGAGACCGCATGGTGCTTTCTGCCCCTCTGCATCTTTCCAACCACTGCGCAAGCGAATGTCTGTACTGCTCCAACCGTCGTGAGAATGGTCTTGTTGAGCGCAAGTACATGACCTCGCCGGAGATGCGGCAGGCGGCCCTGAAGATTATCCGTCAGGGGCACAAGCGCATATTTCTTGTCAGCGGGCAGTTGCCCAACGCCGACGTGGACTATCTGGCCGAGGCCATAAGCATTCTGTATACGGTGTTTGACGGTGTGGGCGAAATTCACAGTGTCAATGTCAACGTGGGCCCGCTGGACCCCGCCCAGTATCAGACGCTTCTTGATGCCTATGTGGGCACTATCCTTATTTATCAGGACACCTACCACGAGGCCAGCTACCGCGCCGCCCATGTGGCAGGCCCAAAGAGTGATTTTGTCACGCGGCTCAATGCGCCTGACACAGCTTTTTCGGCAGGTGTGCCCGATGTGGGCCTGGGCATTCTGCTGGGCCTGGGCCCCTGGCAGTTTGACCTGCTTGCCCTCGCGCAGCATGCGACCCATCTTGAGCGCGTGTTCGATATGGGCTGCCGTACCGTAAGCATGCACCGCATGCGTCTTGCCCCCGGCAGCCTTATGGATACGCCTTACCCTGTAAGCGACGTGGATTACCTGCGCTGTGTGGCTTTGGCCAGGCTGGCCCTTCCGCACAGCGGCATCATTTTGACCACCAGGGAACCCGCCGGACTCTGGCGAGACGGCTGCAGCGCCGGGGCCTCGCAACTGCTCACGGGCAGCGTGGCCAACTCCTATGAGGGGTGGGCTCTTGCTCCCGGCCAGCAGGTGCCCTTTCCATTGGGCGAGGATTGCCACGTGGATGAGGTGGTGCGCTTTCTGCTTGAAGAAGCGCGGCATCTGCCGTCGTTTTGCGCCGCCTGCCCGAGACTTGGCCGCAGGGGTGAGGAATTTCTTGCTATGGTGCGCGAATGCGGCATGAAGGGGCAGTGCAGCCCCAACTCTGCGGCGTCATTTATGGAGTTTTTGCTGCACTACGCCACCCCGTATACCCGCAGCATGGGTGAGCGCCTGCTGGACGAAACCTTGGGCAAAATGTCTCCGCATGAGCGCGGCGCGGCAGACCGTCTGCTCAAAAAGGTGCGGGCTGGCTGTATGGACGAGTTTATCTGATGTAGCCGTATCTGGAGGCCTCTGGCTCTAAAAAGCCAGAGGCGCTTCCGGCAGAGGTTCGTTAGTCCTGTGATCTGTAGTCGTTCATGTATAGACCCGCCCTTTGAGTCAAGGTATTTCTTCACGACGCGTGTGCGAATGCTGTCATGTATCCGGCATCTGGGAATAAACCCGTGCCCTGATGAAATTCGCACTCCTGGTTCTTAATCAGACTTACGAACTATTTGGCCTTGAAATACTACAGAATTCCAGGAGGCGGATCGACCGCTAGC
>JAQVZK010000100.1 GCA_028708195.1 Desulfovibrio sp. | reverse complement strand
GCTTGAACAGCGTATACGCTTCGTTGTTCAAAATCAATCGTGCAGGCCGATACGGAGCCAGTGATAAAGCCGGGCTGACGCGTAAAGAGCTACAGCTTGTTCACGGGCAGTTTGACAAACTGGGTACCGGAGACCTCCGCGCCAAAGCTGCCGGTTCGCATGTTGACCTGGATGGAGGGCAGCAGCAGGTCGGGCACAGCCTTGCCAGTATCGTCGGCTTTGCGTCGGGAGACAAAGGTGTTTTTATCAATACCCATGTGCAGTCGGTTATTGGTTGATTTCTGTTCCTTGACGGTGGCCATGCATCTGGGGCCGCGGGTGCCTGCTGGCGGATAATCATGTGCCACGTATATGCGGTAATGGTCGGGAAGGGCAAAAAGTTTGCGCGAAGATTCGTAGGAATCCTCGGCGCTGCCGCCGGGGAAATCGCAGCGGCCCGAACCCACGTCGGGCAAAAAGATGGTGTCGCCCACAAAGGCGGTTTCTTCAATAATATATGTGGTGTCTGCGGGAGTGTGCCCAGGGGTGTGGATGATTCTGGCCTTGAGGTCGCCAATGGTGAACGCTTCATCATTGTCAAAAAGGTAGTCAAAATCCGATCCGTCGGCCGGGGTGTCGTCGCTTGTCTGAAAGAGGGGAGCCCAGGTGGCAATAATGGTCAGGATGTGCTTGCTGATGGCGATTTTTCCGCCCAGTTTTTCCTTGAGATACCGGGCGGCTGTAATGTGGTCGGCGTGAATGTGTGTTTCGAGAATCCATTCAACCTGAAGTCCTTTCTGCTGCACAAAGTTGACGACAGCATCGGCAGAAGCCGTGCTGGTGCGGCTTGAGGGCATGTCATAGTCCAACACACTGTCGATAATGGCGCAGCGTTTCTGGCTGTCAGTATTGGACCAGACCACATAGCTCCAGGTAGCGGTAACCGGATCAAAAAATCCACGCACATTGGGTGCAGCCATAAGTATTCTCCTTGAATCCCGGTTAACCGGGACAGAAACGTTGAACAATCTTTCAGGCAGCGGCTTTATATCCGGCTGTGTGGGGGCGAAAAAAAGCCATGTCGTCACCTACTGGCAGCTTGTGCCGGGGCTTTTGCCCGTGTCTTTGCTGGTTGCGTTGTTGCCCGCCTTGGCGGCACCAATGGAGCAGCTCTTGCCAAGGGCGCACGAGGCACCCTTCTGGTTCCACGGGGCGCGCATGAGCAGAAGCGCCATGCCGCACGTGTTGGTGATGCCAGCAAAAACCAGGCCCGCGCCCACAAATAACGCTCCTAAAAAGAAAGCCTGATGGACAAAAAAACCCAGCAAGGAGAAGGTCAGTATCATTGCGCCTGCCACAAGGCGCACCTGGCGGTCCAGTGAAGGCGGTCCTGTTTTTGATGCCCCTTCGCCCACAGTGGCGAAGCCTTCTTGCTGGCAGGCATCGAGGCCGCCTTCGATAAAGCGCACATTGCTGAAGCCCGATTGCATAAATTTTTCGGCGGCGACTTTGGCGCGGGCTCCGCTGCGGCACAGAACGAGAATGGGGGTGTCTTCAAGGGCTCCACTTCGCAGGGCGGCATCGTGCGGGTCAAGGTCCGTCACAGGGGCAAACGCCGTAGGCGTGGCAAGCCGTTTTTCAGAATATTCCATAGGAGAGCGCACGTCGATGATGAGGGCCTGTCTCAGGTCCACAGCGTGCAGTTCTCTGGCGCTGATGCTTTGTGCTGAAGACATATCATCTCCTTTGACAGAAGTTTGCCGGGATGTCGTGGCGTGTATGAAGGCAGGGCGAAGCCCGGAGCAATGCGGGCATGGATTGAAGGAATTACTATTTCTTAAGTAGAATGATATAGTTTGCACAGGAATGCAACACCGGCACGGGGTTCTTTGCATGCGAAGGGGCGTGTGCTGGTGGATTGGGCGTTGTGCAGATTGGGCAGATTACCGTCCGGCATTTTGCCTGCGTTCGAGCAGGGCCAGGCGCAGTCTGTCGGCCAGCATGCAGCAACCGCACAGAAATACAGAGATGGCAGTGGCCGTAAAGACGCCCCTGTAGCCGAAGCCCGCGTTGACTACCATGCCGCCAATAAGCGGGGCCAGCATGCCGCTGGCGTCAAACGTGGCCATCATGACGTTGGAGTTGATGGAGCGCGTGTCGGGGGTGGAGCGGTCATAAATGGCGGCGGCCAGCAGGGGATAGAGCAGGCCGAGGCCAATGCCGTACAGGCAGGTAAGGGGTACAAAGGCCCACAGCGGCCCCCAGGCCAGCCCGAGCATGCAGAAGGTCAAAAGCAGGCTGCAGATAAGGGTTACCCTGTACCGGGGCATTGTATCCAGCCGATTGCTGCCAGCGAGGCGCACCAGGATGATGGTAAGGGTATAGATGGTAAAAAACCAGGCCGGGTGCGCACCCGTGACCGTACACAGGCCCTTGATAAAGAAGATGGCCAGTATGGTCATGATGCTGAATGTCAGGCAGGCCATATAGACAAAAAACAGGCCGGAATGGCTTACAGATTGCCACAGGGCACGGCCAGACATCCCCCCCCCGTCTTCGGGGGCCATTTCAGGCGTTTTCAGCCGTGGCGCCAGGGGGATGAGCATGAGCAGAGAAGGCAGGCCCAACAGGGCCGAGATGGCAAAAAGCCCGGCTTCGCCGCCCAGCAGGGGCAGTATGGGCTCCGCGGCAGCAGGAATGATGGAATAGGGCAGCAGCATGGTGAGAGAGAAGATGGCGAAGCCGCGTGCGCTCTGCCCCTTGGGAATGCAGCTAACAAGCACAGCCACTGTGCAGCTTGAGAAAACAGCCAGCGCTATACCCTGCACAATGCGCAGCATCCAGATCAGGCCGATGACGTGTGGCCCGCCCACATAGGCGTAGGCCAGCATGACGCAGCTTGAAACGGTAATGGATATGGCCATGGCCAGCAGTTTGCCGTGACGCAGCAAAAAGACGCTGGCCAGAGGGCGAAACAGCAGAACCATAGCAAACATTGAAGACAGGAGCACGCCCCGCCAGTTGGGGCTGATGGTCATTGTTTCAAGCCACTGCTCAAAGCAGTAAAAAACCGCAATAAAGCTGTTGCATGACATGGTCAGGCAAAACAGCAAAATAAAATCGCGGCTGAAGAGTTTTTGCGGCGGCTCCGAAGAAGTGGAGCGGCCTACTGGGGGAACAAGGGAAGCAGCAACGGACGGCATGGGGCCTCAGCACGGTTACGCCGCCGTCGTTGCGGCCACAGGCTGGCAACGGCTGCTTCAGGGGAAGCGGCGGCTAATGGTACTCGCCCTTGAGGAACTTGTCGGCACATGCTGTTACAGCGGCCTCGTTCACCATAAGCATATCCATCTGGCGAGTCATGATAAGTAAACGCCCCAGTTGGTCCAGTCTGGCACAGAGCTCGGGCCTAGGATATTTCTGGTAGCGAGCACGTATCCTATCACCCGAGAGTTCGACGGTAAAGTCAAGTTCTTTGAGTATAAGTCCAATGCAGCGAACCCTTCGAATTCTTTGCACATCGTTGGCGGCCCCGCCTGCAAATTCAAAACGGATGTAATTTTTGCTCAACGAGTCGCCACACCACGTATCAAGGATGGCATAGTGATAGCCCACACGGGATGAGAAATTGAGATAACGGTCAGAAACAATGGCATAACTGCGTTGCCCAAAGCGCGAACTGCCCTCCTGATTACAGCCAATGACGCTTTGGCCCATGACGGACAAAAAGCCGCGCATATTGACCGGGCGCGGCCCCCGCGCCTGCACTGTGGGGTTGAGCATGCCGTCAAGCACATACCGCAGGGGGACGCTCGTCACGTCCGCCGGGTGCACCCGGCGGGATTCGGGATTACGCAGCCCGCCGCCAAGGTCAATAATATGCAGGTCAAGCGGGATGGTGCTGATAAGCTCGCTGGCAACGCCCGCGCTGTTGTCCGTGACGCTGTCGGATATCTTGAACATCTCCGAATAACTCATTTCGTGGGCATAGCGCATGACATCGTGCAGGGATGTGCAGTGCTCGGGGGTAAAGGTGTCGGCTCTGGGGTCCACCAGATGCAGCGGCAGAATGTAGGGGGCCACACGCCTGAGAAGCATGAGGGCAGGGCTGTCGGCAATGGTTTGGGGGCGGATCAGCCGCAGGGCCAGCAGTTCTGGTACTTCGCCGTCAAAAATTCTGCCCAGCAGGGCGTCTACTGTAACGATTTGCCCTGGGGAAAGTACGCCGGTGACGCCGGGTATGTTCATAAGCGTTGGCACGCCAAACTCGCGGCATATGGAGGCCATGTGTCCGGTGAGGCTGCCTGTCTGGGCAATAATGGCGGAGGCCCGGCGCATGGCCGACATGGCGCTGGGTGAGGAATGGTCCATAAGCATGACAGCGCCTTCGGGAAAGTGGGTGATGTCTTCACCGTCGCCCACAAATACCACCGGCCCGCAGCCCACGCCTCTGGCTGCCACGTCCGCGCCGGAAAGCAGGGGACGCAAATGCCCCAAAATGGGCGCGGTCTTTTCTTCGGCTGTACTGTCCAACCCCATCGGCCGCGTTTGAAGCAAGACAATCTGGTCTTCTTCGTCCACGGCCCATTCCATATCCTGCGGGTACTGGTAGTGGCGTTCAAGCTCCATAACCATGTGCGCAAGCTGGCGTACCTGCTCGTCACTGAGGCAGGGCACGTCCTGCAGTGCTTCGGGCACAGGGGTCAGTTCGCTGTCCACCCCTGTTGCTGTGCGCGTAAGGCGCAGGCATACAGCCTTGTGGGCAATGGTTGCCTTGGTAACTTTGCCTGTGGCCCGCGATACAAGCCATTGGTCGGGCGTGCCGGAGCCGTCCACAACCATTTCGCCCAGGCCCCACAAGCCGTTGATGACGATACTGTTGGAGCGCAAATCTACGGGGTGGCGTGAAAAGGCCACGCCAGCAGCGCGGGAGCGCACCATCTCCACACAGCACAGGCCCATGCCGGTGGCATCAAGCGCATAGCCGTGCCCGGAGCGGTACGCCAGAGCGCGCGGAGAAAAAAGACTGGCCACCACGGTTTTGAACGCCGATATCAGCCCGTTGCGGGTAACGCCCAGCAGGCTGCGGTATTGCCCGGCAAAGGACTGCACGCCGTCTTCGGCAATGGCGCTGGAGCGCAGGGCCACCACCACCTCAGGGTCTTTGCCGTAGGCCAGATCCCATGCCTTGAGCAGGGCCGCTTCAACCTCGCCGGGCACGGTGGCCCCGCAGATGAGCTGCTCCAACTGTCGGGAGACGGTATTGATGCTCTCTGTTTTTTCCGGGTCTATGGAGCGCAACAGGGAGTACATGCTCTTGAAAAGCCCAGGTGTGCGCAGCAGAAAGAGGCTGCCAGCCTTGATGGTGATGGCGAAACCGCGAGGTACGGGCATATCCAGCATATTGCGCAGTTCGCCCAGGTTGGCATTCTTGCCGCCCACACTGTAGGCCATGCTTGCGTCCACCTCTCTGAGGTCGAGTGTCAAGGTGGGCACGTCGCCGCTGGTGCGCTGATCCAGTTCCTTTTCAATACGTTTGGCAATGCTTTGCACGGCGGCATTCAGGCCCTGATGGCGCTGGTTGGAAATGTCGTTGAGTGTCGCCGCCATGCGCTCACAGCGAAAGATGGCCCTGCGGGCCTCCTTGCGAACCTGGCTTGTTTCCATATGGCGCTCACCCTGCTGGGTGGCGTTAAGGTTTGCCAGAATGCTCGCCAGATCGGCATTGGCCTGCAGAAGCTCCTTGAATGAAGCATAGCGCCCGTAAAAAGCGGTCATGGCCTGTTCGCGCGAGATGCGTGGCCCACGGCCAAAAAATTTTTTGAGCTTGCTGACCACGGTAACACCCCTGGTATGCTGTTTGGAGCATTTTTATCTTGAAAAGCTCAGGCCACTGCGCAACAGGCACCCGCCATCACAGTGCAATCGCTGTGGTTACTTGTAAGGCCTGCAGTTCGTCTGCAACTGTAACGCTTTGGCCGTGGTGGCGCATGGGCGGCTGCCGCAAAGGCTGTATTGTCAGTTTATTTGCGCGGTTAAGCGCCGTAACGGGCGTGCCTCGCGTTTGAGAATATATATCCTCTAAATTACCTTGCTCTCGGCGCTGTATCAACCTTGCGCGGTGGGGCCGTCGGCCACAACCACATAGCGTTGGGCCGGCCCGCGACCTTCCTTGCGAACAAGCCCCGCCTGCACAAAGAGTTGCAAGTCATATTGCGCTGTGCGCATGGAGATGTCTTTGCCCAGCATCTGCTGGTACTCCTGGCGGCTAATACTGCCCAAGGCCACAAGCCGGGGCCACATTTCGGCCTGTCTGTGGTTGAGCTGGATGCTGTCTGCCTGCTCCCTGTTACTGCCGCCGTTGCCATTGCCCGCAATGGGGGGTGTCTCCGGGCCTGCCTCGAAAAATGCCGAAAGCGGGCGGCCCTGCCCAGAGTCCCGTCCAGACTCCGGGCCGGAGTCAGGGGTGTAAGGCGGCACCTGCCGCGGCAGGCTGTCAGGCGTGGTGGTGCCTGAGGTCGATGCCGCAGAATCCGTCACAGGCAAGGATTCCTGTCCGTAAGACGAGCCTGCGTAAAAGGCGTCCTCCTCCGGGCTTTCCCCGGCAGGAGCCATACTTTTGGCCGTTTCACCGTTTTCTGGTCGTGCGCCGCTCGTATTTTCTGCGGGGCTGCTGCCTGCCCCCGTGTCAGCTTTGGACTCGGCCGAGCCATTGCTGGCCCTGGCCTGCGCTTCTTCACGCCTTTCTTGATTTTGGGCCTGTGGCGCGGCTTCGCTGCCCTGCGCCTGTTGTTTTGCGGCACCCTCGCGGTTTCCGTTGGAAGCGGCGACTGGTCCCAACTGGATATTTTCAGCATAGAGAATGTTTTCTTCGCAGAATGTCAGTGCGCGGGTAAGCGTATTTTTCAGTTCGCGCACATTGCCCGGCCATGCGTAGGACATGAGTTTGGCGAGAGCCCCCCGGCTGATCTGGGGCATCTGCGTGGAACCGGATGCTCTGAATCCCTTGGCCGGTTTTGCAGGTGTTCCTTGCGCAGAGCCAGGGCTTTTCGCGTCGGCTTCGGCGCCCGCTTCTTCAGCCTTGGCTCTGTTTTTTACGGCTTCTGTCAGAAAGTACACGGTAAGAGAAGGAATATCGGTCTTTCTTTCCCGCAAGGGCGGCGTGTGGATGGTAATAACCGCGAGGCGGTAATAGAGGTCCTCCCGAAAGGAGCCGTCGCGGGCGTCTTCCAGCAGGGAGGCGTTGGTGGCGGCGACAATGCGCGTATCAAAGGGAACTTCCTGATCGCTGCCAAGGGGCCTGATGCGCCGGGTGGACAAGGCGCGAAGCAGGGCCTGCTGTACCTTGGGGGCTGCGTTGCCCACTTCGTCCAGCATAAGGGTGCCGCCTTCAGCGGCCAGAAACGCGCCTTTTCGGGCTTGGCGGGCTTCGGTGAAGGCTCCTTTCACATGGCCAAACAGGGTATCCATGAGCAGGTTTTCATCCAGGGCACCGCAGTTAATGGTAATGAAGGGGCCAGAACTGCGGGAGCTCAGGCGGTGTATGGCCTCGGATACCAGCTCTTTGCCGGTGCCGGTTTCGCCAATTATGAGCACGTCGGCCAAAACCTGGGATGCCTTGCGCACCTGGTCGCAAAGGGTCTGCATGGCAGAAGAGGTACCCACAAGGCCACTGGCTGGCAGGTCTTCGGGATGCGGCAGGTCTGGCACAGGTTCGCGCTGCCACTGGGCGTCCTGAAGGGCCTCGTGGCTGCGGCGCTGTATTTTTGCATGGCGCAGGCGGCCCAGCAGGTTGTTGATGTCTACCTTGAGACTTTCCAGTTCCTTGGGCATGGGCGGCAGATTAAGTTCGTCAGAAGCGCCGGTGACGTTGCGCTGATGCAGTGCGCGGCCCAGAGTCCTGAACGACTTGCCCAACTGGTGCGCCAGCCACCACAAACTCACCGTCAAAAGGATCATGCCCCCCAGAAAACTCACGGTGTATATGCCCATGACCTGCATGCCGGTGCGGG
>JAQVZK010000099.1 GCA_028708195.1 Desulfovibrio sp. | reverse complement strand
ATGCTGTCGCGTCGGGCAAGAGCTATGGCCGCCATTTCTTCTTCAAGCATCTCGCGGCGCTGCACCAGATGTTCCAGCCCGCGCCAGCCGCGCCGGGCCGTATGAAAAAGCCGCGCCATTTCTTCATGCACGTTACGGCGCGGGTCAAGGCCAACCTCGCGGGCCGGGCCGTGTGCGCCTTCATCAACCATAACACTGACAGCCCGGTAGTCTGCGGGCCATTGCCACAGGTTTTCCTGCAGGGCCAGCGCGTCGGCCTGAGCCCCGGTCATGGTTTTGAGCCGGTTTTCTTCATCTCGCAGCTTGTCCAGCAATTTTGCAAGCTTGCGTCCGCGTCTGTCCAGAGGCAAGGCCGTCTCTTTGGCCTGTTCGTTTGCAAGGCGCGCCAGCACCATGTCCTGTCCGGCTTTTTCCGTCAGGCACAGCGCGTCCGGGCCGCAGATTTCACGCAGAAGCAGGCCGGATGTTTGCTCGTCCGCTGTCAGCAGGCTTGCACGTTGCTCGGGGGGCAAAGGCCATGCGCTGATGGCGCGTAGTACGCGGAGGGGGCCGCCGCAGGCCTCAATGTTGCCAGAAGGGCAGGGAGCACCCCCAAAACGGGCCTGGGCGGCATCCGGCAAGCCATCCGTTTGGGCATTCACCAAGCCTGCCGCCACGGCTGTCGCACCTTCCCGGGGTGCCGGGCCGTAGCAGAACACATCGCCGCCGCCAGCGCGCAAATCTTCCAGCAGGGCCCACCGCTCCGGTTCTTCAAGGCAGGCCAGGGTACGGCGCAGGGCCGGGGTAAGCACGGGCCATTCACGCCAGTTCTGCAAAGCCTGCTCCAACCGGGCAGGCTCGGGCCAGTCAGGGCACTCCTCCTCCGGGGCTTCCGCCTCGGTCAAAAAGTGCAGGGACGGCCCTTCCCTCAGGTCCAGCAAAAGCCAGGTAAGGCGGCAAGTGCCGGAATCAACACCGCCGCTGTCCCGAGTTGCAGAAAAGGCGCTTTCTCCCCCGGCCAGCAGGAGCCACAGTTGCCTGTCGCAAAACCTGACCACACAGGATGCTATGCGGCGGCCAGAGGCATATTTGCGCAGGCGCATTATCTGGGCAGAAGGAACCTTGCCCGCGCTGATGCGGCTGGCGCTGGGAAAGCAGAAAGGCTCTTTGCGGGCATGGCGCAGGCACAGCTGACGTTTGCGCCCGCCGCCATACCAGGTAAGCACAAGAAGCCCCGGAGCGGGTTCTTGCAATTTTTCAACCCGCGCCCCGGTCAACTGGGGGGTCAGGTCTTCACAAAAGCGGCGAAAAAGATGTGCGTCCATAACTATAAAAAAACCCGCCAGCGGCGGGAACGTTTATGCCTTCAATCGTGAAGGCGAATCTGTGCAGCAACGGACTGCATCCGAGTATTAGAGCAATTTCAAAGTAAAATTACTCTGGCGTCTGCGCATGCAGTCGCCTGCCGTGAAGGCGTCGGCGCTGTTTATTGCGCTGTAACACGCCGTAACAGGTGTGCTTTATTAGTTTTCTTCGCTGCATAGCGTCGCCCGTATATAAGCCTGGGCCGCGCCATTGCGTCTGACGCGACCCGATGGGCAAAAAGGCGGCATGGCTGAAGTAAAGAGCGGTTGCAAAGGCTGCCAGGGGCAGTGCCCTAGTCTCCTCTGAGGTGCTCGTCTTCTTCCTGTTTGGCTTTGCAGTTGATGCACAGTCGGGTCACGGGGCGGGCCTTGAGACGCGGGATGCTGATATCATCGCCGCAATCTTCACAAATACCGTACGTTCCGTCATCAATACGCGTCAACGCGGCCTGAATCTTGCGGATAAGGCGGCGCTCACGGTCACGGATGCGCAGGGTAAAGGCGCGGTCAGATTCTGCGGTGGCCCTGTCGGCAGGGTCGGCAAACACTTCATTGCTATCGGTCAATTCTTCGATGGTGCTGTCGCCCTTTTGCTGGGCTTCTTCAAGCATCTCTGACAGAAGTTTGCGAAAATATTCCAAGTCCTTGTGATCCATGTAATCCTCCGGCGGACGCCGCTGGGGGCGCAAACACAAACTATTAACGCAATGGATGCGTATATCTTCAAGCGGTGTTTTTGTAAAGTGGACCCTACACCTTTATTGGCATCTTTTACAGTACGGCCACTGTCTACGCATCTTCTGCAGGGGCGGGCTTGTGCTTGCTGTGCAGTGCTGCGGCAAACTTTTCCCGTGCCTCGGCCTTGATGGCGACCTTGATGTCGTCCCACGGGGTTTCACCCCAGGCTTGTTCCAGCCTTTGTGGCATCACCTCAAGGTCAAGAAGGGACGCCCCCTCGGCCTGCCCCTGGCGAACGCGCACAGCCACAGGGCTGCCAGCGGCAACGGCCTTGGGCGCGTACGAGGCCGCATGGGCCGCCGCGCTCTCAAGCACGTGGCGCGGCCAGTTCGCACCGTGGCGGGCCAGGGCCATAGGCCCGGCCAGATCGCGCAGGCGCAGCAGCATGTCGTCAGGCTGCACGGCTGCGGCCAGCCGGTCATTATCGGCGCCATTACGGCCAATGCACAGCCAGTAGTGCTCGGCATCTTCATGATGCCAGAACTGGCGGCCAAGGTTGGACAGGGCGAAATCGTCACTGCAGGCCTTGGGCAGCAGGGTAAGCACTGTCCAGTAGCGGCGGGCGTTTTCTTTTTCCGTCAGGCGGCAACCACCGCCGGGCGTGGGAATTTCCGTTATGCCCAGTTCCGCCGCCAGGTCAAGCTGGTCACGCCTGCCCCGGCCAAAAAAGCTCAAGAGCTTGGTGCGGTCCACAAGGCCGTTTTCTTCCATTTGCGTTGGCGGCAAATGCGTGGCGCTGAGCGGGCGCAGCAAAATGCCGCTTACCCCGGCGTCACGCATGATAAGGTGCAGGGTGTCGCGCCGTTGCGACATGGGCCGCTGCCCAAGCACCTCACCTGTGGCCAGGCCCTGTGCCCCCACATACTCCATATAGATACGCGCCTTGCGCAGCAGCAGTATCTTGCAGTCCACGCAGGGGTTCATGACCTTGCCAAAGCCGTGTTCCGGGCGCTGGCGCAGCATGGACGCAAAATCTTCGCCCACATCCTGGCTCACTATATCGAGATCATAGACCTTGCGCCAGTAGGGCACGGCTTTGGCAGAACCGAAAAATGGCGTCATGAAGTGCAGGCAGCGAACCTTGATCCCCTGCTGCTCCAGAACCTTGGCAGTCAAAATGCTGTCCAGACCGCCAGAAAATAGTACGATGATGTCAGGCTGATTACTCATGACCGCGCTTGTATGCCAGACAAGCCGCACAAGGCAAGTGGCAGGGAAGGGAAAATTCTTGCCAGATCTATTATTGATAACTATCTTTAATAGAAGGTGCCAGACGCGTGTGCTTTTGGGGCAACAAGGATCAGCCGCCGTGGAACATTTGCCTTGCGCCCGGCCCTTTGCTATGATGATGCGCTTGAAGATATCTTTACCCGGAGCAAAAAAGCTATGGCCAAAAAACCGGCCCTGAGCCCTGAAAACGCGCGCGCAGAAGCACTGGGCACCGCCCTTGCCACCATTGAACGTAAATACGGCAAGGGCGCTGTCATGAAGCTTTCTGACGACGCTCACGTGAATATACCCGTTATTCCCACAGGTTCCATCGGTCTTGACCTGGCCTTGGGTGTGGGCGGCATTCCGCGTGGACGCATATCGGAAATTTTCGGTCCCGAATCTTCGGGTAAAACTACCCTCACCCTGCACATCATCGCCGAATGCCAGCGCCAAGGCGGCACCTGCGCCTTTGTTGACGCAGAGCACGCCCTTGACGTGAGCTACGCCAGGCGCCTTGGCGTCATTACTGACGAACTGCTCATCTCGCAGCCCGACTACGGCGAGCAGGCTCTGGACATTGCCGATATGTTGGTGCGCTCCGGCGCTGTTGATCTTGTGGTGGTCGACTCTGTGGCGGCCCTGATTCCCCAGGCCGAACTTGAGGGCGACATGGGCGAAACACAGGTGGGCGGTCACGCCCGTCTTATGTCGCACGCCATGCGCCGTCTTACGGGCACAATCCATAAGTCGCGCACCTCGGTCATCTTTATCAACCAGATCCGCATGAAGATCGGCGTCACGGGCTACGGCAGCCCCGAAACCACCACGGGCGGCAACGCGCTGAAGTTTTACTCGTCAGTGCGTCTGGACATTCGCCGCATCCAGACCCTCAAGGACAAAGAAGAATCCTTTGGTTCCCGCACCAGGGTCAAGGTGGTCAAAAACAAGGTCGCGCCGCCTTTTCGCAGTGCCATTTTTGACATTCTTTATGGCCAGGGCATCTCGCGTTCGGGCGAGCTGCTTGACCTTGGCATTGAAGCCAAAATTGTCGATCAGAGCGGCTCGTGGTTTGCCTTTGGGTCTGAAAAACTGGGCCAGGGGCGCGAAAAAGTACGCGCCCTGCTGGACGAAAACATCGACCTGCGCAATCAGATCGAAGCCAAGGTTGTGGAATTTCTGGGTCTGCATCCCAAGGAATTCGTTCCCACAGACGAAGAGCAGGACGAAGGGCAGGAGCCCTCCGCCGCTGGAGAGTAATAATACTGTAGATTAATACCGTTCGGCATGCCTGCCCGCACCACAGCGGGCAGGCATGCCACCACCGTGACCAGTTACGGCAAGAATCCGTTACGGCAATGAGCAGTTCCACCATAACCAGTTACGACAATGGCCAGCTACAGCCGTGACCAGTTACGGCAATAACCAGTTACGGCCCGCGCCCTGTCAGGCGGGGTCACACCGAGCAGCCTTCATCAGGAGCCCCTATGCTCACCGCTAAAGAAATCCGTCGCCGTTACCTTGAGTTCTTTCACCGCCACCAGCACGAAATCGTTGCTTCCGGGCCCATCATTCCGGCCAACGATCCTTCGCTGCTTTTTGCCAACTCTGGCATGGTGCAGTTCAAAAAACTCTTTCTTGGCGAAGAAAAGCGCTCCTACACCCGCGCCACAACCTGCCAGAAGTGCCTGCGTGTTTCGGGCAAGCACAATGACCTGGAAAACGTGGGCCGCACCGCGCGCCACCACACGTTTTTTGAAATGCTCGGCAACTTTGCCTTTGGCGACTATTTCAAGCGCGAAGCCATCACCTGGGCCTGGGATTTTGTGACCAAGGAGCTCGAGCTTTCCAAGGACAAGCTGTGGGTCACTGTTTTTCGTGAAGACGATGAAGCCGCGGAGCTTTGGGCCGAGATAGCCCAACTGCCCGCAGAGCGCATCGTGCGCATGGGCGAGAAGGACAACTTCTGGACTATGGGCGATACCGGCCCCTGCGGCCCCTGTTCAGAAATCTATGTGGACCAGGGCCAAGACATGGCCTGCGGGCCAGACTGCGCCATTGGCGTGTGTGATTGCGACCGTTTTCTTGAAATCTGGAACCTCGTGTTCACCCAGTTTGACCAGAGCGCCGCCGGCGTCCGCACCCCTTTGGCCAAGCCCAACATCGACACAGGCATGGGCCTTGAACGCATGGCTGCCGTGGCCCAGGGCAAGCGCTCCAACTTTGACTGCGATCTGTTTCAGGACATCATCCAGTTCGCGGCGGGCCTTGCGGGTGTTACGTACAGCTTCAGCGCGCCCAACACCAACGATGTGGATACGGCCCTGCGCGTCATTGCCGACCACAGCCGCGCTGCCGCCTTCCTGATTGCGGGGGGCGTCTTGCCCTCCAACGAAAACAGGGGCTACGTGCTACGCCGTCTTATCCGCCGGGCCCTGCGTTTCGCCACACTTATGGGTGTCAACGAGCCCTTCATGCACAAGGTGGCCCGCAAGGTCACCGAGATTATGGGCGACGCCTACCCCGAACTGCTTGAAAGCGCCGACTTCATCGACCGCGCCGTATTTGAGGAGGAGCAGCGCTTCTCCCTGACGCTCAAGAAAGGTCTGGACCTGCTTGACGAGGAGCTGGCCTCGCTCACGGCGCAGGGCAAAACGCTCATTCCCGGTGATTTCTGCTTCAGGCTGTACGATACCTTCGGCTTTCCGCTGGACATCGTGACCGACGTGGCTGAAAAGCGCGGCTTCAGCGCCGACGCCCAGGGCTTTGAAAAATATATGCAGGAGCAGCGTCAGCGCGCCCGCGAACACCAGAAAAAGGGCGGCCTGCTGGGGCAGGGCGATACTGGGGCTGACCCCTTCAAATCCCTTGCCGATGGCGGTGCCCAGAGCCGTTTTGTGGGCTATGACGGCCTCACGGCCCAAAGCCCGGTGACCGTGCTGCTCAATGCCGCTGGTCAGCCGGTGGACGTGCTTGGCGAGGGCGAATGTGGCTACGCCATCACCGAAGCCACGCCTTTTTATGGCGAAGGCGGCGGTCAGGCGGGTGATACCGGGCTCATGAGCGCCACCTCGGGCGAGGCCAGGGTCATCACCACGCACAAGCCCGCGCCCCAGTTGCTGGTGCACGAAATTGACGTCACCAGGGGCGAAATACTGCAAGGCAAAGAAGTGCGCCTGGCTGTTGACTCTGATGAACGTAAAAGCACGGCCCGCAACCATACCTGCACCCATTTGCTGCACGCGGCTTTGCGCCGGGTGCTGGGCACCCACGTGAAGCAGGCCGGTTCACTGGTGGACGGCAGCCGCCTGCGTTTCGACTTTTCTCACATCGCGGCGCTGACGCCCGAAGAGCTGGCCGCCGTGGAACGCCAAGTCAATGCCGCCATTCTGGCCGACCTTGAGGTTTCAGCCAAAGAAATGGCCATGGCCGATGCCGTGGCCTCGGGGGCTATGGCGCTCTTTAATGAAAAATATGGTGACACTGTGCGCGTGCTCACAGTATCCGGCGGTGAAACGTGCGATCCTGAATCCGTTGAACTGTGCGGCGGCACACATTTGTCCCGCACGGGCGAAGCCGGAGCCTTTCTCATCGTGAGCGAAAGCGGCGTTGCCGCAGGCACCCGCCGCATCGAGGCTGTCACGGGCTGGAACGCATACGGCCACGCAGTGGAACAGCGCGCGGAACTGGACGGGCTTTCTGCCCTGCTCAAAGCCCGCCCCGGCCAGCTTGCCGAGCGCGTGCAGGCCCTGTACGCCGAGGTGAAGAAGCTGCGCAAGGCCTCTGAAAAAGCTTCGGCGGCCCCGGCCTCCGGCGCTGAACTGGCTGCCCGTGCTGAAGAAGTCAACGGCGTGCGCCTTTTGGCCGCCCGGCTGGACAACGTGCCCGTCAAGGCCCTGCGTGAAGTTATGGACGATGTACGCTCGCGCCTTTCTGAAAATGCGGTGGCCTGCCTCGCCACGGTGGAAGAAGGCAAGGTGGGCATGCTTATTTATGTGTCCAAGGATCTGCACGGCAGATTTACAGCGCCCGCCCTTATCAAGCCTGTGGCTGCGCCCTGCGGTGGCGCTGGCGGCGGCAGGCCCGATCTGGCCCAGGCGGGCGGCACCATGCCTGAAGGTCTGGACGAGGCCTTTGCCATACTGAAAAAATGCATCGAACAATAAGGATCGTGTGATGATTGGCATTTCCAAATTGTACTGCGGCCAGGTGGAACCTTCGGACGCGCTGCGCTATGGGCGCGAATCCGGCAAGCTGCCTTCGCATCTGCTGCAGTTCTCCAAGGATAAAAAGCCTGTGGTGGTCTGGAACATGACCCAGCGTTGCAACCTCAAGTGCGTGCATTGTTATGCCCACGCCGTTGAGGTTGACGGGTCTGACGATATCAGCACCGAACAGGCCAAGACCATGATCAACGACCTGGCCGCCTACGGCGCGCCGGTCATGCTTTTCTCCGGCGGCGAACCGCTGGTGCGCAAAGATTTGGTGGAGCTCGCCCACCACGCCACGTCACAGGGTATGCGCGCGGTCATTTCCACCAACGGCACTCTCATCACCAAGGAAAAAGCGCGCGAGCTCAAGGCCGTGGGCCTCTCTTACGTGGGCATATCCCTTGACGGTATGGAAGAAGTGCACGACAAGTTCCGTGCCGTGCCCGGCTCCTTCCGCAAGGCTCTTGAGGGCATCGCCAACTGTCAGGCCGAGGGCCTCAAGGTGGGGCTGCGCCTCACCATC
>JAQVZK010000098.1 GCA_028708195.1 Desulfovibrio sp. | reverse complement strand
CCGCCATTCAGGCCCATATCATCGGCTTCAAGTCGCTGTTCATGCACGTCATGGAAGTGCGCGAAATGATGCAAGACCTGAAGGAAACCGTCTACGGCAACCGCATGAACCTTGCCGCAAACTGCATTGGCGGCGTCAAGTACAACGTGAACGCCGAGTTGCTGGACTACATGCGCAAAACTTTGGACAAAGTTGAACCGCAGGTGGACGAAATCCGCGAGATTTATGATACCAACAGCATGGTTTTGGCCCGTACCCGCGGCCTGGGCCTGCTGCCCAAAGAAGACGCCATCCGCCTTGGCGTGGTGGGCCCGGTGGCACGTGGTTCAGGTCTGCACCTCGACGTGCGCAAGGATTCGCCCTATGCGGCCTATCCTGATGTGGATTTCAAAACCATTGTTGAGCAGAGTTGCTGCATCCACGCCCGTACGATGGTACGCCTGCACGAGATATTTGAATCCTTCAGTATCATCCGTCAGTGCATCGCACGTATGCCTGACGGCGACGTGACGGCCCCCATGCGCCAGATACGTACGGCAGAAGCCTGCGCCCGTTCGGAAGCTCCGCGCGGCGAAGTCTTCTACTATATTCGTACCAACGGAACGGATATGCCCGCGCGCCTCAAGTGGCGCGTGCCCTCCTACATGAACTGGGAGGCTCTGGGCGTGATGATGCGTGACTGCAATGTGTCCGACGTGGCCCTGATAACAAATAGCATTGACCCCTGCGTCTCCTGCACGGAACGCTAGAGGTCTATCGCGTGTCAGGCCTGAAGCAGCCAAGGGTGTAGCGCATGCATGAAGCGAGTCTGGTTCAGGGGCTTTTGGACATCTGTTTGAAATCTCTGGACGAGCACAATGCGGCGCACCCGGAAAACCGGGTGAAGCGCATAGAAAAGGTAGAGTGCCAGCTTGGCCTCATTGCCTGTGTTGAATCGCAAACCCTTATTGCCTGTTTTGAACTCTTTGCGGAAGGCACCCCGGCCGAGGGGGCGCAACTGCTGTTGCAGACAGCGCCCCTGCCCTGCCGCTGTACCGATTGCAGCCATGAATTCAGCCTGACGCAACGGCATTTCGTCTGCCCCAGTTGCGGCGGCGAAAACATCCACTTCAACGGGGGCCACGGACTAACCCTGATGGCCCTGCACGTTGCACCCGAGGAAACGGACCATGACTGAACACATCCAGGTCGTACCCGACAAATGCCGCGCCTGTCGCCGCTGTGAAGTGGCCTGTATCGCTGCTCACCACGGCATGAGCTTCAAAGAAGCCATGAAACACCGCGACGAACTCGTGTCGCGCGTGCAGGTTGTCAAAGCTGAAGGCTTCAAAACCACTGTGCGCTGCCACCAGTGCCCCCATGCGCCCTGCGTCAACGTTTGCCCCACAGGGGCACTCCAGCAGGACGAAAAAGGCCGCATCATCATGCGCGTCCAGTATTGCGTGGCCTGCAAAATGTGTATGGCTGCCTGCCCCTATGGCACCATAACGATGGAAACCATCGGCATGCCATCGGTGGACGGTGAGGACGGTGAAACCCTCGCCCAGCGTGCCCGCCGCGAAGTGGCTGTGCGTTGCGACATGTGCCGCGCCTGGCGTATGGAAAACGGCAAACGCATCACCGCCTGTATGGAAGCCTGCCCGGCCCACGCCCTTTCGCTGGTGCTGGCCGACGGCACCGTAGTGGAAGCGCCCAAGCCGGAAAAAAAGGCTGTGGCCCCCGCCGGGGGTGAAGCCGCCGCCGCACCGGCAGAAGCCCCCAAGGCTGAAGCCGCAGCTTCGGAAAAGCCCGCAGAAGCGCCCAAGAGCGCGGCTGCCCCTGTTGCAGAAGCTGCGCCTGTCGCCGAAGCTGCCCCTGTTGCAGAAGCTGCACCCGTTGCCGAAGCTGCACCTGTCGCCGAAGCTGCACCTGTCGCAGAAGCTGCGCCTGTCGCCGAAGCTGCCCCTGTTGCAGAAGCTGCACCTGTTGCAGAAGCTGCACCTGTTGTGGAAGCCAAGGCAGCCCCCGCCCCCGAAGTAAAAACTGAGGCGCAGGGCACCAGCGCTCCCAAGGCCGCCAGCAGCGCAGTTGTCAAAAAGCCCGTTGCAAAAAAGCCCGTTGCCAAGACCAGCAAGAAAACCAAGAAGAGCGGCAAAAAATAAGCCGCCCTCGAACATACATAGATCAGGCCCGCCCATACCAAGTATGGGCGGGCCTGATCTTTTGAAAAGAAACCCGCATCATTTCGATACGGGCTTCAATATACTCAAAAAATCATCGTAAAAACAGACACGTTCAACCAGTTATGGTAAACCCTACTGCTGTTTTTTATCTTTCTTCTTCTGCTTGCTCTGCGTCGGCCCCTTTCGGACAGGCTGGGGCTTGTTATTCTGAGCACGCACAACAGCCTTTGCATCCGGGTCGCCATTCCTGGCAGCAAGGCTATACCAACGGTTCGCCTCACTGAGGTTGCGCGGCACGCCTGTGCCCTGATCATACATCAACCCCAGGCTGTACTGGGCGGCGGATTCATTCTGCTCCGCAGCCTTGCGGTACCAGTCCACAGCCTGATTGTAATCCTGCGGCACACCGCGCCCCTGCTCATACATAAAGCCCAGGTTATACTGTGCTTCTGCGTAGCCTTGCTCGGCGGCACGCGTATACCATTGCAGAGCCTTTGCCGGGTCCTGCGCGTAGCCGCGCCCTTCGGCATACATGAAGGCCAGATTGTTCTGCGCCTTGGCGTGGTCCTGCTCGGCAGCCTTTTCAAACCAGTGGGCGGCCTTGGTGTCACTCTGGTTTTCTCCGGCGCTGTTCAGGTAGGTCCAGCCGAGGGAATACTGGGCTGAAGCCAGCCCCTGATTGGCGGCACGGCTATACCAGTCGATGGCGGCGTTCTCGTCCTTGTTGACCCCGCGCCCGTAGGCATACAGGTAGCCAAGGTTGTACTGGGCCATTGCCAGCCCCTGTTCTGCCGCTTTGCGGAACCAGCGGGCGGCCTCACGGTAATTGCGGGGCACGCCGTCGCCAGAAACCAGGGCCGTGGCCCAAGAATTCATGGCGCTTATGTCGCCCTTATCCGCTGCCAGGCGAAAAAACTCCGCCGCGCGGGTGCGGTTTTTCTTCACGCCCTTGCCGTCCATAATAAGACGGCCCATAACATAAAGAGCTTCGGCATTGCCGCTGTCCACAAGGGGCTTGAGCAGGCGCACGGCTTCGTCAAAATCATTTTTGTTCAAGGCGGTCTGCACTTGGCGCAGGCTTTCTCCATCATCGGCACAGGCCGTCCCCTGAGGCAATAACAAGGGCGAAAGGCACAGGGCCACCAATAAAACTAAGGCAGATACACGAATTTGCATGTGTTACAGACTCTTCAGCGTTTGGATCCAATAATGGTTTTCATTGCCCTTGACCGTTAAGGCCTGCAGGGCGCAAAAGGCGCGCCTGGCGTCCTGCACGGCTGTGCGGCTCCACCATGCGCGCGGGTCGTCCCATACTTCTGCCACCTTGGCGGCGGCCTCCTCGGGCGTGGCAAACAATATGCCCGCCCTGGTCAGTACATCCAGCAGGGCGTCACTTTGCGGGGTAACGGGCCAGACCTCACGCCTCCAGAACAATATGGTGGGCACGTTGGCCACCAAGCCCTCAAGGGTGGTAGTGCAGTTATGGTCTACCACCAGCAGACGGCAGGAAAGTATCTGGGGTTGCAGGGGGCCAGTGGCCAGCCTCACATGCGGCATACGCTCCAGCAGCCAGTCCGCATCGCGAAGGGAGCCGGGCAGCGAAAAGTAGGGTCGGTACTGTGAACAGCCCTGTAGCGCACGCCCCATAGCTTCAAAAAAACGCAGCTTATCGCGCCGGTAATCCACCAGTTGCAGGGGTGTCGGGTGGGCATCCAGCCTGTAGCCATAGGCGGGCATTTCTGTTCCGACAAGCAACAGGTTGTAGCTGTCTTGCCCATGCCAGCGCTTCTTGATTCGGGCCAGTTGCGGATAGGGCAAAGGCATAAAGTTGCCCCGGCTGCTGCCGTGTTCGCTCCAGCCCCAAGTGGCAAAGGCGTGCTGCGCATACTCCACCATAGCCGTATCGCAGGTGCAGCGCACCTGCCCGTAATTGCCGCCGTGCTGCACATACATGAGCCTGTGCCCGCGCCCGCGCCAGATTGCCAGCTTTTGCCTGTACTCGGCATCTTCATAAGCCAGCACGCTGGCCACTCGCAACCTGGGGGCCAGCAGACCGGTACCCAGACTTTGCGGGTGCCGCAACCGACGCAGGGACCGGGGCATACCAGCCCGGAATACGGACATCAGGTCCAGGCATTCCGGCAGGCCCGTGTCTATACCTGTGGCAGCCTTGCCATAGGAGGACAGAGCCTGGGAGTGATCCGGCCCCTGGCTTTTGTGCAAAAGCGACAGCGAAAAACGCAGGCTTTGTTTCCAACTGAGCCCCTTGAGCTTGGGAAAAGGCAGGCACAGCATGGCCTTGCGGGCCATGTGACGCAGCCGGGCCTTGCCGCTTGGGTGCTGATCTGACCCGTATTCACGCCGTACTGGCGACAAATATTCCCACGTCCATTTTTCAGGCCAGCCATCCTGAAAGAGCGCCTCAAAAAGACGGGAGAAAAGCCAGTGATTAAAAGAGTGCCCAAGTGCGCCGTGCAGGGTGAAGTCCGGTTCTGTCCAGAAGGTAAAGTGACAGTCGCGGGGCAGAAGGGGCACATGAATGGCTTCATCGCGCCACGCGTCGGCTATGGCCTTGACGCGGCTCCAGCGCTCAGTGATCTGCGTGGACATGTTGATGGTCCAGGGAGCCAACAGGGTTTCCCAGTAGGCAGCGGGCAGGTCGTCACTGTGAGAGCACAGGTACGCGGCCAAAGGCGCGATGCTGTCTGCGCACAGGGCTTGCGCGCATTTGCAGGCATGCTCGAGAGCGTGCACCGCAACCAGCGGTTCGGGCGGAAAAGCAAAACGTTTGTCCCAGGAGGGAAAAAACTCCTCCTGCTCTGCAAAGCACCACGGCCCGGCAGGACGGTGGGTCTCTGGTTCCGCATCACGGGGCATGCGCCCAAGAACGAGTATGCTGCTTCCCTGGCTCATGGTCAGGCCCTGTCGCCGCAATCCAGATCAGACCAGTGCAGCACAGTGTCTTCAACCAGATCATGCCGTGCGCGCATACCAATAACCTCGTCGTAATTGCGTGGTGAAATACCGTGGGCCGGGCGCTTCCAGGTCAGGTCGGCAGCGCTGATCACCGTGCCAGTTGGCACGGCGCGGGCCGTCACCAGCGAGCGGCGGGCATGACGGCGGGCGGGCTCTTCTTCTGGCAGGGCACGCAGGGTCATGTCGCCCACACTGGCAAGAGTACCGGCAAGGCGTTCAAAAAAGTGCCGCAGGTCGTGCTTGTCCATAGCATGATAGTGATCATTGCCGGGCAAGGACTTGTCGTGGGTAAAGTGCTTTTCCAGCAGGCGCGCGCCCAGCAGCGTGGCCGTTTCAAGCGTATGCATATCCTTGGGCAAGGTATGGTCGGAATAGCCTATGGCGTGCTGCGGGAAGTGCCGCTTGAGCGCGGGAATCATGCCAAGAGCCGCATGCTCGTCAGCCGTGGGGTAGTTGAGCACGCAGTGCAACAGGGCAAGTTTGTTGCCTTTTTCTTCAATCCACTCCACCGCCTCGGCAATTTCGTGCAAATGGGCCGCACCTGTAGAAAGCAGGATGGGCTTGCCAAAATCGCACAAGATGCGGATGAAGGGCTTGTTGGTGATATCCGACGAGGAAATTTTGAACACGTCCATGAGATCGTTGAGAAAATGGGCGGACTCAACGTCAAAGGGCGTGGACATGAAGGCTATGCCCGCAGCATCGCAGTGTTTTTTCAGAGCTTCAAACTCGTTCTTCCAAAAAGAGTCGTGCCTCTTGAACAGCTCGTACTGGCTTTGGGTCGGTTCTTTGCTGGTATCCCAATAGGCCGGAGAATCCTTGGACGCCAGGGTGCCCGCCTTGTATGTCTGAAATTTGATGGCCTGCGCGCCGCCCTCCGCAGCTTCGTCAATAAGCCTGCGGGCAATGTCCATACTGCCCTCGTGGTTCACACCGGCTTCGGCAATAACGTAGGGCACGGGAATGCGCGTTTCCGGGGTGGGTACAGCAAATATATCCGTGAGTTTCATGCTCATTTCCTTACGAGTGAAGTTTAAGACATTATTGTACGCCCTTGCTGTAAAAAAGGAAAGAGTCACGGCGCACAGGCAAATAGAACATGCTGATATAATTGAAAATCTTTATATACGCCGCCTCTGCAAAAGCGCCTGGCCGTGATGATGCACAGCCCCACCTTTGCCATTGGCAGACATATGCCCTATACTATCCTGCTACGACGGCTTGCGGCCGCCATCATCTCTACCGGATTCACCAGCCTGCTCTGGATTCAGTCATGCAAAAAACCGTAACGGGCTATTCCTGCGCACTTCTTGCCGTCATCATCTGGTCTGGCAATTTTGTGGTGGCCAGAGCCGTCGCCGGGCTCATCCCCCCGTGGCAGTGCAATTTTTGGCGCTGGCTTATCGCCCTTATCATTCTGCTGCCTTTTGCGCCAAAGCACTGGCGCACCGACTGGCCCGCCATCAAGAAGAACTGGGGTGCCCTTTCGCTGCTGGCTCTTCTTGGCGTAACATTGCTTAATACCTTCATATATAAGGCAGGCCAGACTACAGAAAGCATCAATATGGCCCTGCTTGTGCCCACGGCCCCTGTGGTTATTCTTATTCTTTCGCGCGTGCTTTATGGCGAGCCTATCTCGCCGCGCCGTCTGGCGGGCGTGCTTGTGGTGCTGGCCGGGGTAACCATACTTGTCAGCCGGGGTGACTGGGACAGGCTCGCGCACCTGCGCTTCAACGAGGGCGACCTTTGGGCCCTGGGGGGTGTGCTGTGTTTCGGTTTGTACTCCCTGTTTATCCGCCAGCGCAGCCCCGAAATTTCGGCTATGGGCTTCAGCCTGGCCACCTTTACCCTGGGACTGCTGTTTTCTCTGCCTTTCACGGTCATTGAAGCCATCATGCTGCCCCGGCCCCATTTGTCCACGCCGGTGGTTATAGGCGTGCTCTATACAGGGGTGGGCTGTTCGGCCCTGTCCTTCTGGTTGTGGACTGTGGCCATTGACCGCATCGGGCCTGTGCGTGCGGGCATGGTCTATTACAGTCTGCCCGTGTTCGCTGGCATGGCCGCTATGGCCGTTCTTGGCGAAACCGTGGCCCCGGCCCAAATATTGGGCGGCGCACTGGTGATCAGCGGCATCATAGTGGCCACAGTGGTGATGCCCCATCGGCACAAGACACATTGAATTCAGGCGGCGCGAGCGCCAAGGAGCACCCATATATGAGCACAAAGCCCATCCGTATTGTCCTTGCCACCCACAATGCTGGCAAGGTGCGCGAACTGGCTGACCCTCTGGCAAAATTTGGCGTGGAGGTTCTGGGGCTGGAGTCTTTTCCCGACATCGGCGAAATTGATGAAACTGGCGTCACTTTTGAAGAAAACGCCTGCATCAAGGCCCGTGAGGTGACCCGCCTCACAGGGCTCATAAGCATTGCTGATGATTCGGGCCTTGAAGTGGACGCCCTTGACGGCAGACCCGGCGTATATTCGGCCCGTTATTCCGACGACTGGGAAAGCCTGCCCGACGAAAGCCGCGATGCCCGCAACATACGCAAGCTTTTGCACGAACTGGCTGACGTTCCCGAGGGCAAGCGAGGCTGCCGCTTTGTGAGCAGCATGGCCTGCGTTCGGCCAGACGGCGCGGAGATGGTTGTGCGCGGCACCTGGGAGGGCAGCCTGCTCACCACGCCACGCGGCCAGAACGGCTTTGGCTATGACCCGGTATTTTTTGACGCGCATATCGGCAAAAGCGCCGCGCAGTTGACCAGAGAGAAAAAAACCGCCCGCAGCCACCGGGGCAACGCCCTGCGCGCGCTGCTGGACAAATGGCAGGCCTTCATGGATGCATAGGCCATATGGCCCTTCGCCTTTTTGCAAGCGTGACATCATGAATACAAACACACTGCCTTCTC
>JAQVZK010000097.1 GCA_028708195.1 Desulfovibrio sp. | reverse complement strand
GTTGGACCCTTGCTGGGCTATATCCAACACGGCCTCGCTGTTATTACGCAGCACATCAATCACCAGGTCAGGACGCTCTTTGAGCAGTTTTTCTAACAGCTGCGCCAAATTCTCATCAGTAACCTGCACAGGGGTGGCCGCTGCCGACCAGGCCGGTGCTGCAAAAAAACCACCCAAAACCAAAAGCCCCATAAGGGCAACCGTGCCTGATTTTTTCCACATGCTCATATGATCTTCCTGTCTGCGTCCCTTAAGACGGGTTGTTTCCACGGCCCTGTTCCGCCTCAAGACGGCACTGAGTTGCGGCATCTTCAATTTTAAAAAGCAGTTCGTCGAGGTCCACTGGTTTCATCAAATAGCCAAACGCACCGTCGCTCATGGCTTGAACCGCCAACTGCATGTCAGCATGGCCTGAAAGCAAAATAACCTGGGTTGAGGGCCATTGCTGATGAATTTTTTGCAGTGCGCTGATGCCATCCATAACCGGCATTTTCACGTCCATAACGACGACCTGGTACGCGCCAAGGCACATGGCCTCCAAAGCCAGTTGTCCATTGGCGGCCGTTGCGCACTCATACCCTCTGCGCCCCAACCGTTTCGCCAGAATGCGAGTGACTTCCTCTTCGTCATCAACCAGAAGGATATTTTTACACCCCATATTCACTCCACCGTGGAATTCTTATTTGTTCACGTGGTTATTTTATCCTGCAACCTACTGCACGGGCAAGCGACTTCTTCATATTTTCGTGGTTTTTTCGTGTTAATAGCTATAATTTTTTTACAGCTTGACGGTACCTGTGCTCTCTTTTACAACCATCAAAGTGTGCTGCTTCAAATTTTTTGCAAATGTTTCATGTGAAACACCCCAAAAAATCGCTCCGCACGCAGGACTTGCCCTGGCCCAGGCTTGGACAAATCGCAAATTCACACCACTGCCCTTTTGGGCGGGAGGCAATCATGGCTCGCATTATATCCATTGCCAACCAAAAAGGCGGAGTTGGAAAAACGACCACGGCCATCAATCTTTCCGCTGCGTTGGCCGTTATGGAGAAAAAAGTGCTCCTGGTAGACTGTGACCCTCAGGCCAACAGCACCAGCGGCATCGGCCTGCAACAAGAAAACCTGCACGGCGATCTGTACAATACCTTCTATGAACCTGAGCGGGTGCGCGAAAACATAGCAAAAAGCCGGTCTCCCTTTTTGGATATCCTGCCTGCCAGCACCAACCTTGTGGCCGTAGAACTGGAACTTGTGGACAAGATGGCCCGCGAGTTTTATCTGTCTGAGTGCCTTAAGTCTGTTGAAAAAGAGTATGAATATATCATACTTGATTGCCCGCCTTCATTGGGGCTGCTGACCTTGAACGCACTGTGCGCGTCTCGCGAGCTGCTTATTCCCCTTCAGTGCGAATTTTTTGCGCTTGAAGGAATTGTCAAACTTTTGCAGACCTATGAGCAGGTAAAAAAGAGGCTTAACCCAGAGCTTTCACTGCTGGGCGTTGTGCTAACAATGTATGACACCCGCAACCGCCTGACACGCGAAGTTAAAAACGAAGTCCGCCGCTGCTTTCCGGACCATCTTTTTGAAACGGTCATTCCGCGCAACGTGCGTTTGTCTGAAGCCCCAAGCCACGGCAAGTCCATCATCCATTACGACATCAAATCCAAGGGCGCAGAAGCCTACCTTGGGCTGTCAAAAGAAGTCGTACTGCGTCGCCCTTCCAAAAAAACCGTGCTGCAGT
Source organism: Desulfovibrio sp. (assembly GCA_028708195.1). GTDB lineage: Bacteria > Desulfobacterota > Desulfovibrionia > Desulfovibrionales > Desulfovibrionaceae > Desulfovibrio. The sequence continues at coordinate 6,391 of JAQVZK010000097.1, read as the reverse complement.
GAGCAGCAAAACATTCGGGCGGGCAAGCAAGAGTTAAAGAGCCGCTTACCAGAGGCGCCAGTATACAAAAAAACTTGCCCGGCCAGACCCAAGCGGACGGTGTGTGGGCGACGGCGGTATTTGCCAACCCTGAACCAACCGGGTTGTAAGGGATGGCGACAATACGTACCCCGACAGGTGACAACCGGGATATTAAGGGATAGCGGCAATACGTACCCGGCCTGATGCCAACAAGGCAGTAACGGGATTGCGTCGACACCTGGCATCACACGCGGGAAGGGCTGCGGCAACGACCTGACACGAACTGGGGTGCATATCTGCTGTGAAGGGTGCGAAGGGCTGCTGCGAGAGACTGCTGCGTCCACAGCCAGACTCACCTGACTGTGGACGAGGTTGATGGCAACAACAGGGTAAAGGTTAAAGCGCACAGACACAGCAAGCCCTCACCGAAGGTCAGGCCAAAATTATCCCTTGGGGGTGCTGTGCTCCACCGCCATGTGGTCACGGAAATGTTTCTGACGAACGGTTGTGCCGCATCCCTTGCAAAGAAACACAAGCAGGCCGCCGATATTGGCGTTGGTTAAAATAAAGGGCTGCTCGGGGTCTGTGCGCCAGTCAGTGGTGCTGGCTCCACAATACGGGCAATCTACCGCAGGCGAATAGGGATATTTGAAATCCCAAAACTGTTGTAACTGCTCAAAATTTTTCAGGGGGCCAGCCGCCTGTACAAGAGGAGTCGGGGCCTCGCAGGCTTTCAATTGCGCGCTGATTTTGGGTTCTACCAGCTGCCAAAGCTTTAACGAAAGCTGCACAGACTCAACATTACCCTTGGCGTCAGTGAGATAGCGAAGTTCGGGATGATCAAGCATTAGCGTGTCCTTTTTCTTAGTCAGCAGCATATTGCGGAAAATTTGAATGTGGTGCACTGCTGGCCCGCTCATCCCGAAAGCATGTCTGGCGGCCGGGAATATACAGGTATGGGTGCCAGCACCGTGACGCGCCCGGACCGCCTTGTCAAGACAGGCACAAACGAAATGCAGTAATGGAACCCTTTGCTTGCCATGCCTGCCCATAGACCATGCGTAACAATGTCACTGGTGTTCCTACCCCAAAAGCGCCAGCGCACAGTGCGGCCCTCGGCGCACAAAAAAGCAGGGCGCGGCAACGTCACGCCCCCTGGCGCTGACAAAAACAAATTTTGCAACGCGCTGACACATTCATTAGTAATACGGTGGCTGCCAAAGCAGACACAAAAATATGAGGTGATACTATGAGCGGCAACAAGAAAGGACTTGGCAGAGGGTTGGACGCGCTTTTTGGCGGCACAGAACCGCAAAAGCAACAGGAAACCGCAACATCCACCCTGCCCCTTTCATCCTTGAAGCCCAACCCCGGCCAGCCCCGCAGGCACTTTGACGAAGACGCCCTGCGCGAGCTCGCGGCATCCATCAAGTCTCAGGGCATCATACAGCCACTGCTTGTGCGCCCGCTACCTGGCGAAGGTAACTACCAGATTGTAGCCGGTGAGCGCCGCTGGCGGGCCGCGCAAATGGCCGGGCTTGCCCAGGTGCCTGTCTACATTCGCCAGTTGACGGATAAAGAGGTTATGGCTGCAGCACTTATTGAAAACCTGCAGCGCGAAGACCTTAACCCCATTGAAGAAGCCGAGGCCCTGCAAGCCCTGCGCGAAGCGCTGGACCTCACGCAAGAAGAACTTGCCTCGCGCCTTGGCAAGAGCCGCCCGGCTGTGGCCAACGCATTGCGCCTGCTGCAGCTCAGCACTGCCGCCAGAAGCGACCTGCAGGCAGGCCGCATAAGCGCCGGGCACGCCAGAAGCCTTTTGGGTATTGACGGGCCAGATGCCGCCGAGGCTCTGCGCCTGCGCATCCAAAGCCACAATATGACCGTACGCGAAGCTGAAGAAGCCGCCGCCTACTGGCGCGGCAATTCCACCCTGCCCTGGCAGGATGCGCAGCAAGAAGAACAGCACGCGCCAAAGCCCGTAAACCAGAGAATTTCGCGTAAAAAAAGCCCGGCCTTCAAGACGCTACAAAAAAGTCTGAGCACAGCCCTTGGCTGTGCTGCCAAAATCAGCGGGGATGAAAACGCGGGGCGCATTGCGCTCAACTACAGCAGCAAAGAAGAACTGGACATATTGCTTGAAAAGTTCGGCCTTACCTTAAACGGCGAATAAGCATCCGAACAATAGAAGAAAAAATCAGCGACCAACCGGCATTTTTACCCGCTGTTCACAAAAACGAACAGAGCCAGACAAAGAAAACGAGCCACAAAAGCCTTTGCGTCATTACTGAAAAACAGCACCCCTTGCATAGCATCAAAAGAAGAGCTGGTTCGCATTGCGAACCAGCTCTTCTTGCGCCGAATTTGCCCAATATGAGCGCGTGCACAGAATATTTGCCAAAAAAATCAGCCTTCGTTTCGTAGCAAAGCCCCATACATACCCTCAAGCCAGGGGTGTTCATGACTGGTTTGCCATTGCCGTATAAGACGCAGATTCTTATTTTTATCAAGCAGATACTCAACCGCAAGTTCATTTTCTGCCGGGTTCAACGTGCAGGTTATGTAGGCTAGCTCCTTGCCTGGCTGCAGCATACCACCAAGCTTACCCAACATAGCCCGCTGCAGCACTTCAAGTTCAGCAAGATGTTGTGGTTCACGCCTGCGAATGTCGGGCCTGCGCGCAAGCACCCCAAGGCCGGAGCACGGGGCATCAACCAAGATATGCCCATTCCATCGGCGCACCGGCGGATGCGTTGCGTCAGCCAGGCAAAGGACTGGCTTTGCCAGCCCCAGGGTCGCACATTGAGCTGGCAAGCCACGCAGTCTTGCCCTGGAGCAGTCTGTGCACAAGCCAACAGGCACCCCCCGCTCCATAAGCGCCATACTCTTGCCGCCGTAGCCCGCGCAGGCATCCCATACAGGCTCGCGCCATGCGTCAAGGCCAAGCTCAAGCAGTGCCATCTGCGAACCTGCCGACTGAAAGCTCAAGGCCCCCTGCCCCTGCCACTGGCGTAAATCCTGCCCAAGAGCTTCACGGGGCAACTGCCCTGGGGCAAAAGCAAGGCCCCATTGGCCAATTTTAACAGGTGGGGCTGCGGCTTCTACGGACAAAGCCAGGGCATCAAAAAGTTCACGCGCACGGGGGTGAGCGGCATTGATCCGCAATGCGGAATACGGCCGTTCAAAAGAGCGCCGCAACAAAGCCTGAAAAGCTTCCTCGCCATAGGCTTTTTGCCACAACTTGCCTATCCACAACGGTAAGGAATAAAACACACATTGTGCCGAAAAACTTGCCTCGGCAGCATCCGTTGCCCGGGCTTTCGCCCCGGAATCCTTGGGTATGTAAAAGCTCTCTTGCAAAGGTTCCTGACCCGCGCGCTGCAAAGAACGCAATGCGCCGTTGGCTACTCGTGACAGGCCTTGACCAAATAGCTGCCTTACTTGCTCCACTGCCTCATGAATGACCGCGTGGGCAGGCACCTTGTCTTGAAAAAGCAGACCGTACACGGCAATGGCAAGAATAAGCAGCATTGGCCGCGGCAGACTTTGAGGTTTTGGCAAAACGGTAAACAAAATAAAATCAAGGCGAATTTCGGTGCGCAGGCAACCGTACACAAGCTCAGTGCACAACGCCCTGTCTTGGAAGGACAATCCCACAACTTGCGACGCCACTGTCATTTCTTTGGCTGAAGACTGCCGCGGCTGCTCGCCCCTGACGTCAAGCACCAAGGCCAAAGCCCGCTGTGCGCTGTGCCCCTGATCTGTCAGCAGAAGGGCGCGCAGGGCAGCGTTACGCCCGTTAAGGGGCAAGCCTCGCAACTGAACATCGCGCTGTTTTGCCTTCTTGCTCATGCTCTCCCCTCCCCGCTTGCCTGTGCGGTACTTTCAGGCATCCTGTTGAGAACTGCGGGGCGCGTGGGCAGACTGTCGGTCATGCCAAGAAATAAGCGTATCACGTCTTCCAGTGCATCCAGTGGCACCTGGGTGTCAAGGCAGGGCCCATTGGGGCGCGTGTTCAGCACGCCGAAAACCGGCAGGGGATAACTGTCCTGTATGCCCGAGGTGAGGTCACGCTCGCAGGCAACGGCAATAATGCACAAGGGGCGGCTTTGCACCACAATGCGCCGTGCGATGGTGCCGCCAGTGGCGATGGCCAGCTTTATGCCGTACTTGTCGCGCAGATCAAGCAGCGCGCCCACCGGGCACAGCCCGCAGCGCTGGCAATGGTCAGCATTGTGCACAAGCCTGTGCGGGCAGGACGAACGCTGCACACAGTGTGGCAAAAGCAGCAGCAGCTCATGTGGCAGCACGGGCTTGCGGCGTGAAAGCACAAGTTCATTGTTTACCTTGATAAAGCTGCGCCGCACCTTGTTTCGGTCAATGCCCACAAACTTGGCCAGCAGTTCCATCAGGGGAAAAAAGAGGCGGATGGTCACATGCCGCACACTGCGGGCACCGGGCAAAGCCTTGCCAGTATAGATATGAAACACCAGCACAAGGCAAAGCCACACAAACGCGGCGATACAGACAAGCCCCACGCCAAGGCTCAAGCGTTCAAGCCAGACGACTCCTTTAAGCGCATCTGACCAGGGCAGGATAAGAAAAACCGTCAGGCCCAGACAAAGGACAAAACACGATGCCAGCATGAGGCCGATGAAGATGCGCTTGCGCGCACCACCGTACTGCTCCGGCGGAAGAGAAAAAGGAGATTTACGAAGTTTCATGAAACCTCATGAGATAACGGCGGGAAAAAACACAATTATCAGGCTCGATCAGACGCAAAAAAGGGGAACTGCCCATTTTACGCCTCACGCGGCTTCTGCGCAACAAAAGCCTTTGGCCCGAGCAATGACCCGAAAAACAGAAAAAAAAGGCCCAAAACAGCCATAAAAACAGCGGCTGCGTACGCCACTTTGAGCCTTGAACCTGCGCAAGCAGCCAGGCCCGCACAGATATCGCCGCGCCAGTGTACTGCACAAAAGGCACAATCCCAAGAACCCCGCGTGAGGTCAAAAGGGTCTGCGGCAAAGAAACAAACATTCTGGTTTCAAGGGGTGAGGGCGTGATGGCGGGCTCCTGTTTGCACAAGGCACCCGCCACCACAAAATATCATCAAGAAAAAATTCTACGCAGTGGTTTCTGGCTGTCGGGCAAAACCGCAAAATCCCTCAGGCAGATTTTTAAGGCCGCCGTTAAGCAGGTCACGCACGGGCATGTCCTTACGGCCTTCGGGGCGCACAATCCCAAACCCATACCAGCGGTCGGCGCAGGCAACACCAAGCCCCTGGTTCACGTGGCGCACCGTACCGGGTTTTTCGCCCTTTGTGGGCTCGCCCACTGTTCCAGGTGAAACAATCAGCGGCATAACCTGTACGGCAAAACCATCGGCAGCGTCCAGATGCAGCACGGTGCGCGCGCCGGGCTTTGGCGTAACCCCACGAATCTGGGCATGAACCTGCGCCGCACTAAGCGCCCAGTCCACAAAGCCGTCCTGCTTGCCGATCTTGGCGGCGTGTGTGGAGAGGGCTTCGTTTTGCTCCACCGCCACGGCTCTGCCCTCAAGCATGTCATCAAGCACTTCCAGCAAAAGATCCGCGCCCATTTCTGCCAGGGCATCGTGCAGGGTGCCTGAAGTATGCTCGCCAATGAGCGTATCACGCATGGCGTATACTGGCCCGGCATCAAGCTTTGAGCCAATACGCATGATGGAGATGCCAGCTCTGGATTCTGGCTGCCAGCCCTCCATAACAGCACGCTGGATGGGGGCCGCGCCACGTAGCACCGGCAGAACAGAGGCGTGCACGTTGACCGGCGCAAGGCGGGGCATGGCGAGCACAGCGTCGGGTAAAATCAGACCATATGCGGCCACGGCCAGAACATCGGGCTTGAGTGCGGCAAGTTCGGCCTGGGCTTCAGCGTTTTTAAGGCTGGCTGGCTGATACACGGGAATGCCCAGCTCCTGCGCCAGCTTTTTTACGGCTGACATGGCAAGCTTGTGCCCGCGCCCTGCCGGGCGGTCAGGCTGCGTATACACGCCTGCGATGTGGGCGCGCGGCCAGGCCGCCAGCTTTCTCAAGCTGGCGGCCGCAAAGTCCGGCGTGCCCATAAAGACTATTCTGCAGTCTTTTTCTTGAGCCATTTTTTTACCTTGCTGTCATACAGGGTACGGCGCAGACGGCTGATTTTGTCGATAAACAAGATACCGTTCAGGTGGTCAAACTCGTGCTGCATGACAATGGCAGCAAAGTCTTCAAGATCTTCTTCAATGACATTGCCGTCCAGATCCTTGGCGCTCAAATGCAGCTTGCTCATGCGCTTCACGTCTGCCCGGTAGTTCATGGGCACAGAAAGGCAGCCCTCCTGCTCGCTC
>JAQVZK010000096.1 GCA_028708195.1 Desulfovibrio sp. | reverse complement strand
GGGTACGCAAAAACTGGCTGCGCCTGACATTTGAACTCACGCCCGTGAGCGGCAAAACCGTGACCCATGGCCGCATTTTTTCTGCCCTGCTGCGTGAGGAAGACCTGCCCTACGAAAAAGCGCTGATGGTGGGCTAGAATTTTAGCTTTGATTGCTTTGTGGGGGAGGGACTCTTTTGTAAAAGGGTCGCCTCCCCCCCACCCCTAAAACTTGTATCCTTGTTTCAGTCTGACACTGGGGGCTTGTGCCACAAAACAGGGTTTTTGGTGGCAGCGCCCGCAAGGTATCACTGCCTCAAGGCTCGCTTGCTTCAAGGCAACATTCTTTCTGCCTCCGGCTGCTCTGACCGCCGGAGGCTTTTTTCTTCCATCACCATATATGGAGGTGCCATGACTATCAGCCAGATAGACATCTGGAACCGCTCCCTCGGGTTTCTGGGCGCACGCAGCGTGGCTTCTGAGCATGAAAACACCCCCGAAGTTCTGCAATGCCGTCTGTACTGGGATTCTGCCCGGCGGCAGGTCCTTCGGGATTTCCCCTGGAGCTTCGCGCAGCGCAGGGCATGGCTGGCTTTGCAGGCCCTGCCGCAAGGCTATGCGCCGGAATACCGCTTTGCCTACGCCCTGCCAGAAAACTGCCTCAAAGTGCATGAGGTGCGGCACGAGGGCCTTTCCTCCCGACCGTTCAACCTTGCGCTCAATGCGGCAGGCGACGGCTCCCTGCTTTTGACCAACGCTTCACGCGCGCTGCTCCTGTACACCGAAGATGTGCGTAACAGCCGCCTGTTTGACGATCTTTTCGCCCACATGCTGGCCCGCAAATTGGCGGCCCTTGTTGCCGTGCCCCTGCTCAAGGGCAACGGGCAAAAGGCCACAGAGCTTGAGCAGCTCTATACCCTCAGCCTTCCCCCGGCGCGTGAGGCCGCAGCCTCGGAACGCAGTGAAAAACCGGCGGAGGATTCCTGGCTGGCCACACGCTGAAACTGACGCATCAAGAATAGTGAGGATACATCCATGACCATGCCATATAGTCCCAGCCGGGCCGTCTATGAAGGCAACGACGCAGCCACGCGCTTTCCCTTCAGCTTCAAGGTGTGGGACGCAACACAACTGGTGGTCACACTGACTTCACCTGACAACGTGACCACCGAGGCATCCAACTGGACAGCAGACCTTGGCGCATCCGGCGGCGAAATCGTGTATCTGCACGACAATGCCCCCCTGCCCGCTGGCTGGAGGCTGGCCGTCACCCGCGACATGCCCTTTACACAGGAGGTAAATCTGGTCAGCGCCTCGCGCTTTGACCCGCAAGTTATTGAAGACGCCCTGGATCAGGCCACCGCAGAACGGCAGCAGGTCAAGGAAATGCTGTGGCGCGCCGTCATTATGCCCGCCACAAGCGAGAAAACCCCGCAGGATGTTGTGCAGGGCATTTACGCCGCCCGTGATAACGCAACCAGCGCAAGCACCGCCGCACAAACAGCCATGAACGAGGCAAGCCACCGCGCCTCTGAGGCAGCAACGCAGGCCAACGTGGCGCAAAACGAGGCAAACCGCGCCAAAGACGAGGCCGACAGAGCTGCAGATATGGCCAACATCGGCCCGGCAACACCTGAAAAGACTGGGTTTGTAAAAATTGGCAAAGGTCTTGTGGTGCAGGATGACGGCACAATCTCCGTACCATCCCCTCTGTCCGTCTGCTCCACAGCCGCCGACGTGGCGGAAAAATCCCTCAACCTTGCCCCATTTGCTCTGGCCGCAGGCACAACCGTGCAAATGCTTTTTGCCGCCGTTAATACTGCTGAAAATCCCACGCTCAATATCAATGCCACGGGGGCACGTCCCATCACCTGCTGCGGCGTGCCCCCGGAAGTAGGACAGCTCGCTCAGGGGCAGGTTTACACCATGATCTACTCCGGCAGCGCATGGCAGATCATTGGCGGCATGGCCCCGTACCCCATCGGCCAGTATGTCTGGTGGGAGGATGAACTTGTTCGCCCCGGCTTCCAGCCCGCCAATGCCAATATTGTTGCAAACTTTGCCGCAACGTACCCGCAAATGGCGGCCTACCTTTCCACAGCCCACGGGGCAAACCGCTGTTTTGCCTCGCTTGCCGAGTATGAAGCGGCCCACGACGCAGCCTGGGCGACACTTGCCGACGGCTCTAAAGTCAGCTGGAATAACATCGGCGGCGTGGCAAAATTTTTCTGGAACAAAGCGGCAGACACTCTCTTGATGCCGGATTTAACGGAGATGACACGCTTTATGGCAGGCACGTCTCTCGGTGTGAGCGGTGCGCAAGGCGACCAGGGGCGAAATTTAACAGGCAGGCTGCCATCCATGAGATACCAACATCCAGGGGCATTGTACGGAAATAGCACAGGCGTATTTATTCCTGAGGTTCCTGTGAATTTGACAGCGGGAGGTGGCACACCCTACGCGGGCCTTGCTCCTGTGAGATTCGATGCGTCCCGTGTCGAGCCCACCGGCCCTGCCAACGCCCCCCGCCGCTGGGGTGCCCTTGCCTGCGCATATTTTGGGCAACCCGCGTCATAATGCCGGGGCACCGGCCCTGGCCCCCATCCACGCCTCCACACGGGAGCAACAATACATTTTAGGAATACCCAATGCCCATCGCACACAGATACACCCGGCCTGACCAGTTTTATCTTTCGTCCTCAGAGGACTACGGATGCCCGCCCTACAACTCCACGCCCGATGACCTGCCGCCCCGCCCCTGGGGCGGCCAGTGGCCGCAGTATGTCAACGGGCTGTGGATTCTGGTTGAAGATCACCGTGAGCGCAAGCCTCCCGCATTTTCCGCCGAGGATGCGCAGGAGGGCATCGCCTACTGGTTGCCGGATGACACGCACCACACCCCGGCCCGCCACATGCCCACCCCTGGCCCACTGCCAAGAAACGTGCTGGCAGAGCAGCCTGCGGCACCGGAGCCAACCTCGCAAGAACTGACAGTACGCCTGCGGGACATGCGTGACAGCCGCCTTGCCGCCACTGACAAGTATCTGCTGGCAGATTACCCCATCGGCCCAGAGGAGCTTGCAGATATCAAGGCCCACCGTCAGGTCCTGCGCGATCTGCCTCAACAGCCCGGCGCACCGTGGGACGGCGGCGGCGATGCAACCCCCTGGCCGGCACTGCCGCAATTCTAACCGGAGCACCCCATGCGCACAGCCCTGCAAAATTTCACAGGCGGCGAAATAGCGCCCACCCTCTACGCGCGCTATGATTTGGCGCGCTACCGCAACTGCCTTTCATGTATGGAAAACATGCTTCCCGGCCTGCACGGCGACGCGGCCCGTCGGCCCGGCACGCGCTTTGTGGCAGACCTTGAGGGCTATTCCGTGCTGATTCCTTTCAGTTTCAGCGCCCTGGCCACACAGAATTTCGTGCTGGTTCTGGGTGACCACAGCCTGCGCATTGCCAGCGAACGCGGGCTTGAAGACGTTGCCACCATCGAAACGCCCTATGAGCCCGATGAACTGCTGAGCATATCCTACGCCCAGGTGGGGGACGTTGTGTACCTCGCCCACAGCAACCACCCCCTGCACAAGGTGGTGCGGCGCGACGCGCAAAACAGCGCGGAACCAGAAAAGACAGATTCCACCAACGCGCAGCCCGCTTTCACCAGCGTCCCGGCCGCATATTCCTGGCATCTGGAGCCAGTGGCCCTCAACACATCCATAAAAGCCCCGTCCACTCCTGCGGTGGCGTTTTCCGGCACGGCGGGCAGCTACACCCTGCGCTACAAGGTGGCGGCGGTGGACGCCAACGGGCGCGAATCCCTTGCTTCGCCCGCCGGGCAAAGCACCACTGGCCGTCACCCTTCAGACTGGGTGCAGGGCAACAGCGCCTCCATATCCTGGCCCGCTGTTACCGACGCAGTGGAATACAACATTTACCGTGAAGAAGCGGGCTACTTTGGCTTTATTGGCGTGTCCTCAAACCTGACCTTCAGCGACCAGAACTATGAGGCCGATACGTCCGATACGCCCAAAGAAGACTGGAACCCCTTTGCTGACGGCAATTATCCCGGTGTGGTGGCCTTTCATCAGCAGCGCATGGTGCTGGCGGCAACCCCCAAAAATCCGCAGGCTTTCTACATGTCGCGGGTGGGAGATTTTGAAAACTTTCGTAAATCCCGCCCCTTGCAGAATGATGACCCCGTGGAATACCTCATTGCCTCGGGCTCCATAGACGCCGTCACCTGGGCGGCCAGCTTTGGCGATCTGCTCATTGGCACGTCCGGCAGCGAATACAAGGCCACTGGCGACGACGGAGCGGCCATCACGCCCGGCAACATCAGCATCACCGCTCAAAGCTACTGGGGCAGCGCGGGCCTTGCGCCCATAATCATCGGCAACTCCATCCTGCATGTGCAGCGCCACGGCTCACGCGTACGCGATCTTTTTTACTCGCTGGAAAAAGACGGCTACGCAGGCAATGACCTTTCCATCATGGCCCCGCACCTCTTTGAGGGGCACACCATCTTACAATGGGCGTACCAGCAGACTCCCGGCTCCACCATCTGGTGCCTGCGCGACGACGGCCAGCTATTGGCCTTCACCTTTATGAAGGAGCACGACATCTGGGGCTGGTCGCGGCAGATCACAGCCGGACGGGTTCTTTCTGTAACCGCCGTTTCCGGCGAGCGCGGAGATGCTGTCATGCTGGTGGTGGAGCGCCAGATCAACGGTCAGAACCGTATTTTTCTGGAACGCCTGGCCCCGCAGTGGCAGGACCACGAACCCATCGAAGAAGCCTTTTTTGTAGACAGCGGCCTGACCCTGCGCCCCGAACAGCCCGCGGCGCACCTTGACGGGCTGGACCATCTTGAAGGGTGCCAACTGGCCGTACTGGCCGACGGCAGCCCGGTAGAAGGGTGCGTAGTGCGTGAAGGCGGCATCGAACTGCCCTATGCGGCCAGTGTGGTGCAAGCGGGCCTGCCCTATGCCTCGGCCCTGGCGTCTCTGCCCATAGAGCTGGACGGTCCATCGGGCACAACCCTTGGCCGCCAGCGCGCCCACGGCATGTGCACCGCCCGCCTGTACCGCAGTGTTGGCGGCAAATACGGCCCCCACAGGCAAAACCTCTACGACATGCCCTTTTTACCAGAGTATTGGGGGCAGGCGGTTTTGCCGTATTCTGGCGACGTGTCCTTTGCCCCCGGCGGTACCTGGGCAGCGTCAGACAGTCTTTGGCTGGTGCAGGACAGGCCATTGCCCTTCCGTCTGCTTTCGCTGGTGCTTGAAGTGAATTTTTCCTGAAATTGAGGAGGATAGGATGCTGGCATTTGCCACAGAACCCTTTGCAGAACTGGAGCCCGAGGCCCGCCCCCTCACCGCCGCGCACTGGCGTGAAGTGGAGGCGCAACTGCACGGAAACACAAACTATGGTCTGGACGCGCAACGGTACGCCCAACTTGAAAAACTGGGCATGTTGCACGTCAGCGCGGCCCGCACCTCCAACAGAAATCTGGCTGGCTATGCGGCCTTTACCCTTGTGTCCTGCCCGCACCGTCAGGGCATGCTTTTGGCCGCACTGGACGGCCTCTATCTGGCCCCGCAGGCGCGGGGCGGCTTCACTGCCCTGCAACTGCTGCGCCATGCCGAGGCGGCGCTCAAGCAGCGCGGCGCGGGCCTTGTGCAATACAGCTCACCCGCCTCGCGCCCCTGTGACGCCCTGTACCGCCGCCTTGGCGCGCACCATACCGAAACCATCTGGCACAAGGAGCTTCGCTGATGGCCATTGCAACCACTACAGCCGCTGCCATCAGCGCAGCCGTGGCTCTGGCCGGAGCCGCCGTGGGCACGGTCAGCTCCTTGCAACAAGCTGAAAGCCGCCGCCAGCAGGCCGAATACCAGTCCAAACTGGCTGAGCGCAACGCCCAGCAGGCCGAACAGAGCGCCACCCTGGCGGACGAGAACGCCCGGCAGGAAAAACAGGCAGGCTATGAAGCGGCGGTAAAAAAACGGCAGGAGGCCGCCCGCATTATCGGCGGGCAGCGGGCCAAGGCCTCCACTTCTGGCGCGCAGGTAGACGCCGGAAGTCAACTGGACCTGAACCTTGACACCGCTGAAAAAGGCGAGCTGGACGCCCTGACACAGGAACAGCAGGGCGCGAACGCCGCCTATAACCAGCATATCCGCGCCTGGAACCTGCGCAACCAGTCCACAGGGGCAACCCTGAATGCTGAAAATCTTAACAATAACGCACAGACCGACTATCTGGGCCTGACCACCACCCTGCTCAACGGAGCCAGCCGCGTGGGCCGCAATTTCTACACCCTTGGCACGCGTGGCCCGCTGCTGCCCTGATCGTATACCTGTTGTGATTTAGTTTGAATGGTCAAGGACAACAAAGAGCAACAGTACGATTCTGTGGCGACTCTCAACTGATATGCGCATTCAAGCATCGGGTTGGTCTGCTGTTACATAAAATCGTCAGCCAGTGGCGTCACTAAAATTATCGTCACCCTGGGGGCTGTCTCTGAATAAATGATTTTGCGCCAAGGGCAAAGAAAAAGGCCTTTTTTACAACAGGAGTGTACTGTTACGGTACATGACTGGAGTAAAAAATGGCCTTTTGACGCAGCCATTGGACAAAAGAAATATTTAGAGACAGCCCCTATTGTATACTGCGGCTTTCGTCAGCTACCTGCCCCATAAGGGCTTCAAGGTTTTCAACGGCAACCAGCCGCCCGGTGCTGTTGCCGTCAAAACTCACCCGCCCGGTCACCCGGTAGCTTTCGCCATTGCCGTGATCATACACGGTAAAGGGCACCAGCCAGTCGCCATTCTTGGCGCGTGCCTCGCCCACCTGCCGTATTTCTTTACGGCCAGTGGAGGCGTCTGCAAACAGCGGGGCCAGCACGCCTTGCGAGGCACGGCCATCCACCTTGCGTCCGGCAAATGCGCCGGAACTGATGCCATTAACAATGAAGGCGCGGGATTCGCTGAGCAACACCGCGCGCACGGTGGCGCTGCCCTGCTCGCCTGATCCGGCCTGCGCAAACAGTATGGCCAGCATGGGCGGCATCTCGGCCGCAACTTCCGGCTGTTTGGCCTGCCGTACAAAAATGTCCAGAGCCTTGGCAAGAATGCCATCCACATCCACAAGCTTTTCAAATGCTGTGGCGTCGGCACTGTCCACGGCATTGCCCGCTTGCACCACGCACTGCCGCGCGGCGGCTGCCGTGCCTGCCGCCAGAGACGGTTCCGCAAATCCCAAACACAGCGTCACAAAAAAAAGACACAACAATACCACCGGCATGGCGGCTTTGGTCGCCGTGCCGCGGTGGTTACGCGCACAGTTCAGCATAGATCCTCCGGCAGCGCCCCCTTGAGAGCCAGGGGCAGGCCGCAACTGACAAAAATTACATGGCGGCAGACTCGCGCCAGTTCCTGATTGGCAAGACCCAGCACATCATTAAAGGCCCGCCCCAAAGGCGACATGGGCACAAGGCCCAGGCCTGTCTCGGCGCTGACAACGGCCACAGGCAAAGGAGGCGCCACAAGGCGCTCCCCAAGGGCCGACACCTTACATAAAATGGTATTCTCGTCCTGATCGCGGGCAAGAAGATTGGCAATCCAAAGGCTTACGCAATCCAGCAAAATAACGCCCGGCACAGCAGTTTGTGATCCTTCGGGCAGGCCCGCAGCCAGAGTATTTTGTGACGCGCAAGCACCGTTTGCCTGTGCTGCTGCAAAAAGACGGTCAAGGGCGGCGGCCGGGTCGAGGGGTTCTTCAATACATTGCCAGCCAGCGCCGCGCATGTGCTGATGACGCGCCACGCGGCGCGTCATTTCTTCATCCTCGGCCCGGCAGGTTGCCAGATACAGACGCTGTGGGGCGACAGCCTCGGCCCAGCGCTGGGCCATACCGCTTTTGCCACTGCGCGTGCCGCCTACAAAAAAGACGCAAAATGCGCTCAACGCCCCTGCCCGCCCACCTGAACTGGTGCTCCAATGGTTTCCGGGCGTACTGCAGGCGGCGTGAGGGCTGAGCCTGTGTGCGGTACGGCAGGAACAGACGGGGCCATCCCCTGCGGCGGGATTTGCGCGGGGATTTGCGCCGGGATTAGCGCCGCGCCGGGTGCAGGTTGTGACGCGGGCATCTGACCGGAAGACGCGGGCGGTTGCGCGGCCCCTGTGCGCCCTGCGGGCGCGCCTGTGGCGGCCTGAGCAAAACGGCGGGCAAGGTCACGCAAAATACCGGCGGACGACTGCACCGAGGACATGGCCTGCGTGTCCTGCCTGAAGCGGCGGTCTGCCCAGCGGGCCACAAAAAGCAGTTCGTCAT
>JAQVZK010000095.1 GCA_028708195.1 Desulfovibrio sp. | reverse complement strand
GGCCTTTTGGGGCCTGCCCCTTGCCTTTGCCGGGCCAGACGGCGGAACTTGCCACCAGCCTGGGCCGGATGCCGTGCCGTGCGGTCATATGCGCCACCGCCTCGTCCAGGGAAGTCGCGGGACAAACCAGACCGAGAGCCTGTGCACGGTCGGCATTGCCTGAACCGCCCGGGCCCCGCGTCCAATGGCGCAAAATTTCATCCAGCACCCGCAGTTGGTCCTGCAAGGGGGTCACTACATGGAAGGAACCCATCGCAAAGCTGCGGGAAATTCGGGCTATATCGTGTATGTCGAGGTTTGTCAAAGAGGAAGCGCCGGATTTTTTTGCATCCAGCTGCACAGGATAGTGCAAAAGGCAGAACGAAAGGTTGCGACCCGGCCTTTCGCGCGGGATTTCAGCCAGGGTCTGCACATCTTCTCTTGTGAGCGGCGCTGTATTGAGCAGGTCGGGGCGCATGCGCAGGGTTGTCTGCACAGACTGCTGCCGCCGCCACTGCGCGATACGCGCGTGGTCGCCACCTCGCAACACTTCGGGCACGGGCAGGCCTTCCAGAACTTCCGGCCGTGTATAGTGTGGATATTCTAAAAGCCCGTGTGAAAAACTTTCGTCTTCGCCCGATTCTTCTTTGCCCATGAATCCAGGCGCAAGGCGCGAAACCGCTTCGATGACGGCCAGAGCCGCCGTTTCGCCGCCATTGAGCACCACATCCCCCACGCTCACGGGCTCAATGGGAAAAAGATCCAGCAGGCGGGCGTCGATGCCTTCATAGCGGCCGCAGACGATGGTCAGGTTTTCCTGTTGTGCCAGCTCGCGTGCCATGTCTTGCGTCAGGGGGCGGCCGCCGGGGGTCATAAGCAGGATGCGTCCCGGCTGTTCAATGGAGCGCAGGGCCGCAGCCAGCGGCTCACCCTGCATGACCATGCCAGGGCCGCCGCCGTAGGGTCGGTCGTCCACATGCCGGTGCTTGCTGGTGCTGAAGTCGCGTGGATCATGAAAAGAAAAATCTACAAGTCCAGCCTCCCGGGCCCGGCCCATAAGGGCAGTGGACAGGGGGGACTGAAAAAAATCGGGAAAAAGCGAAACCAGGTGAAAACGCGGCATGGGCGCAGAGTGCCGTAAAACGCCGCGCCTTGCAAGAAGAGCTTTGCGCAGAGCACGCGTACAGGGACGCAGTCGCTTACAGGGGGCAGCCTTTAAACCTTGGCTTCAGGCCACGAAATTCGCCACACCATAGAGAAACAGAGCAGAAACAAAAATAAAGGTTTTAGAGGGTGGTGTGGGGGAAGAGACCCCCACACCGTTTTTCCAAAAATCCCTGAGTCAGCTCAGTCCTGCCCCACCAGCCACTGAAAAATGCAACGCCAGTGCGCGCGCAAGGGGCGGCCTGACACCACAAGGGGGTCGCCTGGGCATACCGGGGCTGCAACGCACAGCCAGTGCCCGGCACAGGGGACAAGCTGCCAATGGATTTGTCTGCACGGTGCAGCAGTTTCGGCATAATTTTCGCCAGAGGAGAAAAATGGGCTGCCTTCGTGGCAAAACTGTGTAAATCCACTCCGTTGACCGGGGAAGCCACTGTGAACAAGGGCCGGGTCGCGTGTCAGGCCAAGCCCGGCAGACTTGAGCAGTGCCTCCTTGATGGTCCAGCGCCGCAGCGCGTCGCGAGCCTGAAATTCTTTGGCAAGGGGAGCGGTCAGTTCGCTGTTGGAAAACGCGCGAAGATCCGGGGGCTGGCTGTCCAGGGATTCGGCATCCACGGCAAGGCAGGGGCGAAAATCCTGCTGCACCGGGTTGTGGAGCGCCTTATGGGACCGCCTGGATTGGGGAGA
Source organism: Desulfovibrio sp. (assembly GCA_028708195.1). Taxonomy (GTDB): domain Bacteria; phylum Desulfobacterota; class Desulfovibrionia; order Desulfovibrionales; family Desulfovibrionaceae; genus Desulfovibrio. The sequence continues at coordinate 6,501 of JAQVZK010000095.1, read as the reverse complement.
CATGTTCTCGCGTCCCAAGTCGCGGATTGCGCAAAAAGCTGCCTGGCCGCTGTGGCTGAATGCCGCCCGCCAGCCAGGCAGAACGGGACGGCCCAGATAGTCCATGTCGAGCCCTTCAAGGCTTAACCATGCCATGTGTGCATCGTGAGGCTCCTGTTGGGCCTTGCAAGCTCCGTCAGTTGCCAGTGTGCGCTGGGAACGCTGGACAGCAGCCATAACCAGCCGCACAAGCAAAGCACGCGCCAGCAGACGGCTGCACCGGGCCTTGAGGGCGGCCTCACCTGAGCCGTAGCACTGAAGATGCGCGAATTGCAGGGGGCTGAGCCAGGGCAGCATGGCAGCTTCGAGCCGGTTACACCAGTGTTGCAAGGCCTGCTTCTTCAGAAGGGGCACTGGCGAGTATACGATAACAACGCCCTTTTGGGCATCCAGTGCCGCCTGTTCCCAACGTTGATTGGAAAAGTTGTGCCGTTGGGCGTTTTCGGCAGACAGTTTTTCTGCATGGCTGGAGGCGCTTGCCGGAGATGATTGCCCGGAATGCGGATGAGCTGACATCTGAAAGGGGGGGGGACTTTCGCCCCGGCATCGTTTGTCCATAATTTTAGTTGCCTTCTGCTTATGGTTGGGCGGTGTCTGCAGGCCGGGCAGATCCGGCGCCTGGCATAAGGTTTTTCAGTACAGAGGCAGGGCCGGGGGCCGAAGTCGCCCCAGAGGCTGGTGTCGCCTCGGGGGGTGGCGTCGCCCCGGGCGAAGACGTTTTGACAGCACCCGCCTTGGGCAGGATTTCGGTAGAGCTGGCGGAATCCTTGTTTCCTGTGGCTTTGCTGTTCTGGCTCTGGTTGCCTGAATCTGTTTTTACCCCAGAGGGTGCGGCCTCTGGGGCGGGGGCGTTAGCCTTGCCGTTTTTGCCTTGCTGCGCCTTGTCGGCTGCTTTGTCGACGGCCTTGCTCGCTGCGCCCGGCCCGGCGGAATCAGGCTGTGCGCTTTTGGCTTCATTTTTGCCGTTGCCTGTGCTGGCAGGGCTTGTTTTGTTCTGCCAGAATCTGATGCAGGCTGGCGCTTCTCCCTTCCAGGCCCAGTAGCCGCCAAGACCGGCGGCCGCCAGAAGCAGCAGGGCCAGAAAACCTATGGCCATACGGCGTGCACGGGAGTGCCCAAGGCGGGCTGGCAGGCCATAGGGGTCGTCCAGCGAGCGCAGTGCTCCGGGGGGCATTTCGCCCACTGCGGTAAGCGTGCCGCCCAGAGTGAAGTTGATGGGCGCGCCCGTGTTGACGGCCCAGCCAGAGGCATCCAGAAGCGGTCCCAGGCTGCGGCGGCGCAGCTTGAACCAGGCCATGCCCATTGAAGGGCCTGAAATGACAAGAAACACGACCAGAAGGGCCATAGGCCACCACCAGCCCAGAGAGAAAAGGGATTTGGCAATATAGGTAAATGACGCGCTGACCATGCTTATGCCCACGCTAACGGCAGCAAAGATACCCGCGCTTTTGGCGATGTCAAAGGGCTGCTTTGCTTGCGCAGCTTTTGCCGGAGCCGCTGGCTGCCCCTCAGTCACGGAGCCAGCCAGTTTGGTGGACGCATTGGCGATGGCATTGTCCTTGGCGGCTACCAGCTTTTGCAGCTGTTCGCCCACAAGGTTGGCAAAACGGATATAGGGAGCCCACATGGCTTCGCGCAGGCTGATGGGGTTTCGCACTATGCGCAGCAGGGTGCTGTCCCAGACGTGACCGGCGTTGTCCACAAAAACGCCGTGGCGGCCTTCAATGAGGTCATCGGCAGTGCCTGCGGTAAGGGCGGCAGCAATGGTTGCCGTGTGCTCCTCACCGTTGGAATCCTTACGGACGCACTGGCAGTAGAGCAGGCACAAATGGCTTTGCGTGGCAAGGCGCACGTGAGAATTCACATCATCCACGTGCACGCAGAGCGAGCAGGAGCGGCTGTCTATATAAAGGGTGCCTGCCAGAAAAATGGCCCTGTTGCCGGGCTCGTAAAAATCGGCAAAGGAAACAAAACTCATGAGCAGGGTATACAGATTGGCGTGCAGCAGGATGAGTTTTTCCAGATCGCGCAGCGCGTCCATACGCGGGGCAGCCAGATCCTGCTCCACGTAAGAGGCAAAGGCGTCCGTAGTGACAGTGGAGAGCAGCGCGTGCAGGTCTGCATCCGAAAGTTTGTCCACCACTTCTTCGGGATTCAGGGGCAGAAAGGCCCGGCCAAGTGGGTCGTCAGCAGGGGCCAAGGCAAGGGGCGGCTGTCCCGGTGCGCTGTATGGCGTGGCGTCTTCAGGGGCGAGAGAAAAGGCCGGCTTCTGCGCCAGCAGCGCGGCGTAGGGGGTAAAGCGGTTTTGAATGTCGCGCCACATGTCTTCATCAAGGGTGCTGGCGGTGTCTTCACTGCCTTGATCGCCCTTTGCCAGCGGCAGAACTGTCGCAAAAAGACGCCTGAAGGCGCGCATATCCTTTTCCCAAGCGGGATTGATGCCTGTTTGCAGGTCAAGCGGCTGCCCGGCGGCGATTCTGGCCAGGGGGCGGCGGCTGAGGTGCTCCATTGAAAAAAGTTTGGCCTCGGCGTTTTCCTGCAGGCCCAGCTCGTTTTCTTCATTCAGTGCGGGCAGGGTTTGCGGCGCAAAGGCCGCCATGCGGCAGCGGGCGAAATAGTCGTCCAGTTTGGGGCCGAGCCTCTGCATGAGGCTCCAGGCCTCGTCAGTGTCGCGGCCCAAGGGCAGGTCGGCCGCAGCCGTTTTTTGCCGCCACTGAAGCTCCTCCTGCAATACCTCACAAAAGTGCGCGGCCAGGGGGGCGTTGAGCCCCGGCATGCCGGAATCGTCGCGCATGCCGCCCACAATCTTGAGGCCGGTAAGGATGAAATGGCTGACAGCCTCGCCGGATTCGTCCTGCATATCTACCGAAGTGGAAGGCACTACTCCGTCGCCATTGAAAGCGTATCCGGCTGCCGCACTGAGCGCAGCCGCCGTTTGATGGCGGTCAATGCGGGTTCTGTCGGCGGCTGCGGTCTTGTCCAGCACCAGGCGGGCGGCGGCCAAAAGGCCTGCCCCCTCTGGGGTGTCCTCGCGCAGCAGAGCCAGGGGCAGATCAGCGCGGCGTTCCTTGAGATGTGAGGGGTGGCTTATACGTTGGCAAAGCCAGGCCACGGCATCCAGAATTTCTTTGGCACGAATGCGTTTGTCGTTATCAGTATCCAGCAGGGCCAGGGTTTGTGCGTCAAACTCAAGCCCGTGTATGGGGCAGCTCAGGGCCATCCAGAGTTTGGGGTCAAGCTGGCTCAGGTTTTGCCATTCCGCATCGCCTGACAAAAGGGCCTGGTCAAGGCCCGCCATGCGCCGAAACGTAAATATGGGGCCAGCGGGGGGGGCGGGGGTGATAGTGTCTGCTGGTGCTTTGTCAGAGTTTTTTGGCATGATATTGTCCATTTTATATAAAAAAGGCGTGCTTTTGTATTATCTTGGGGTAAACAAAACCAGAGAAGACTGTTTTTTATAAAAGCCGGGAGTACCGCATCATGACCTACGGTAGATGGTATGCGTAATAATTATCAAAGAATTGTATTCAGGTCGAGCAAATTGCAATTTTAGTCGCTCAGGTAGCTGCAACTACACAGAGCAGCGCGGCAGGCGGGGCAAATCTGAAAGGATGTATCAGTTGGGAAGTTTTTTAAGCTCCTCTTCAATAAGTATGATAAGTTCTGCACCAGTCATACGCACAGAACGTGCGATAAGGATCAGAGCGTTGAGCGAAGCCCCGCGCTCTCCGGTTTCAAGTTGTGCGATATAGACGCGGGATAACCCAGCAAAATCAGCGAACTGCTCTTGCGACAGCCCACTACGAATGCGTATATTGCGCACGGTTTTGGCAATAGCTGTATTCAGCCCAGGTAAAATATGCATGAAGTATGTGTATAACTTTTATGGCGAAATCCAGTATGCGATTGCATACAAAAGCAATAGGTCATATGAATTTTTTCTTAGTATGTCACTATGAAATTAGATGAAAGCTGGCATCCGTGACGGTAGATCAATAAGATAATGTATAGAATTTATAGCTGCTTGAAGGTGAAAAGAACTATAAATTCTATATGTACCATGCGGTAATTCAAAGAAAAAATTTGCAACGAAAAAATTCTGCAATTCAAGTATAGAATAAACAGATTTATAAAAAGCAGCCGGAACCCGCGCGGGTTCCGGCTGCCAAGGACCAGAGGAGGCTCTTGGGGAAAATGCTGGCTAATCGGCGGCTCTTGCCGCCTGGTACTCGGCCATTACCTTCTCTGCCACAGGCTGCGGCGCTTCTTCATAGTGGGCAAACTCCATAGTGAAAAAGCCCTGCCCGCCAGTCATTGAGCGCAGGTCGGGCGCGTAGCGCAGCACTTCGCTCATGGGTACGTGGGCCTTGATTTCGGTGCTGCCGCCCTGTGAGTCGGAGCCAAGCACCTTGCCTCTGCGGGAAGAAAGGTCGCCGATAACATCACCCATGCTTTCGTCCGGTACAGAAACCGTCAGCAGCACGATGGGTTCCAGCAGCACAGCCTTGAGCGTTTCCATAGCTTTTTTGAACGCCAGGGAGCCTGCCACTTTAAAGGCCATTTCAGAAGAGTCCACCGTATGGTAGCTGCCATCGTAAACCTTTGCACGAAAGTCGACCACCTGGCAGCCAGCCAGAAAACCGCGTGCTGCTGCCTCCTGAACACCCTTGTCAATGGCGGGGATATACTGGCGGGGTACAACGCCGCCCACAATGGCGTCTTCAAATTGATAGCCCGAGCCGCGCGGCAGGCCTTCCATCTCTATCCAGCAGTCGCCAAACTGGCCACGCCCGCCGGACTGCTTTTTGTGACGGCCCTGCACCTGACATTTGCCGCGTACGGTTTCACGGTAAGGAACTTTTGGGGTTTTGAGGACAATATCCACCTTGAAGCGGCGCTTGGCCTTTTCAACAGAAAGCTCGATATGCAACTGCCCCATGCCTGAAAGCAGGATATCGCCACTTTCTTCATCACGGCCAAGTTTCAGGGTGATGTCTTCATCAAGCAGGCGCTGCATGGCCGCGTAGACCTTGTCTTCTTCGCCTTTCTCCTTGGGAGCCAGCGCATAGGTGATGAGCTGGGGCAGCAGTTGCGGCATGGGCAGCACAAAGGGATTCTTTTCGTCGCACAGGGTGTCGCCAGTGCGGGTATTTTTAAGTTTGGCTACGGCTACAATGGCACCGGGCCCCAGGGGTTCCTTGCACGGAGTTTGGTTTTTGCCTGTCAGGTAAAGCAGGTTGCCCAGGCGCTCGTTTTCTTCGTTGCGCATATTCTTGAGGTTTACGTCACCATTGATAGTGCCCGAAAGAACCCGCAGAATCGACAACTGCCCGGCAAAGGGGTCCGCCAGGGTCTTGAATACAAAGCAGGCCACGGGGCCGTCCGGGTCGGAAGCGCGCTTGGCTTCGCCTTCGCCAACAAAGGCGGGGCGGTCCAGAGGGGAGGGCAGCAGGGCTTCAATGGCGGCCAAGAGCGCCTGCCCGCCCTTGTTTTCAAGGGCAGAGCAGGTCAGCACCGGAACAAGCTCGCCCTTGACCACGCCCGACCGCAGGCCAGCGTGCAGGTCTTCCAAAGACAGGCTGCCTTCTTCCAGATATTTTTCCATAAGAATTTCATCGCTTTCAGCGATGTTTTCTACAGTAATTTCACGCAGAAGGCTGGCGTCGTCGGTCAGGCCCGCGGGGATTTCTGCTTCTGCGGTGCCGCCGTCAGCCTTGAACATCTGGGCCTTGCCGGAAAGCACATCGGCTACGCCCAGAAATGTATCACCCTGGTGGATAGGCAACTGAAGCGCCACGGGCTTGATGCCCAAGGTAGAGAGGCTGTCAAAGCTCATCTGAAAATCGGCGCGGTCACGGTCAAGCTTGTTGATGACGATGATGGCAGGCAGCGCAGCCTGGCGCACAATACTCCAGAATTTTTTTGCCAGGGGGCGCACACCGTCCACGGCGTCAACGACGAAAACCACACTGTCCACACCTTTGAGCAGGCATTCCATATCACCGGTAAAATTGCCGTCACCAGGGATATCCAGCAAGAAATGGCGGTTTTTGTTCCACATGTAGGTGGCGCATGCGGGCTGAACAGAGCCGCGGCGGCGGGTTTCTTCAGGCTCGTAGTCAAGATTTGTGGTGCCCTCTTCAACGGCACCCATGCGTGTGACAGCTCCGGCGTTGAACAGCAGCATCTCGGCCAGAGAGGTTTTGCCGCAACCGCCAGTGCCAACAAGTGCAAAGGTGCGTTGCATTTCCAGTGGGGTAGGCATGGTTTTCTCCCTTAGTAAGCGATGTGGCGGGCGCGTGCGGCGCGAGCCGGGTGGACGAAACCAGGGAAGGAACGTACGTTCCCATAGAGAAGAACGGGCAGCAAAGGCAGCCTTGAAGGCGTGCTTTCGCATGGCCGCATCAAGCGGAATTTTCCGGAACAGGCCGCCGGATTACGTCGGCCTACGGGCATTTCCCG
>JAQVZK010000094.1 GCA_028708195.1 Desulfovibrio sp. | reverse complement strand
GCCCTGGTGAGTCACCGTATTCCCAGCGGCCGGGCCTTCATCTACCACGCTCAGGAGCGCCATCTGAATACGCCCATGTCACCTCTTTCAGGGCAACGGGGGGGGACGCACAACAGCCTGACCCGCGCCTTCCTCAAACCGACACAGATGATCGGCGGCTACGCGCAGCTCAGTTACTCCTTCAATTACTATGGGCCCACAGGATGCCAGCGGGACGAATATGTCGTGGTGCGCAAGGCCGGGGAGGTGAAGTTTCATGAAGATTAAAGCGCAAATGGCCATGGTGCTCAACCTGGACAAATGTCTTGGCTGTCACACGTGCAGCGTGCCCTGCAAGAACGCGTGGACAACGGCTCCGGGCAGTGAATACATGTGGTTCAACAATGTGGAAACAAAGCCGGGAACAGGCTATCCGCACTTATGGGAAAATCAGAATCTCCATAAGGGAGGCTGGACGACAAAAAACGGCAAGCTGCGCCTGAAAGCCGGGGGCAAACTGCGCAAATATACGCAAATTTTTGGCAACCCCAATCTTCCCGGCATGGAGCAGTATTACGAGCCGTGGAATTTTGACTATAAGAGCCTCACAACCAGCCCGGAACAAAAACACCAACCTATGGCGCAGGCCTATTCCAGCGTTACGGGGCAGCCAATGACCCCCAAAAGCGGCCCCAATTGGGACGACGATTTGGGCGGAACGCATGTCACTGGCCAAGACGACCCCAATTTCGCCGGTCTGGATGCAAAGGCGTTGCTGGAGTTTCAGCGGGTATTCATGCTGCACCTGCCGCGCCTGTGTGAGCACTGCCTTAACCCTGCCTGTGTGGCCTCATGCCCGTCAGGTGCTATCTACAAGCGCGATGAAGACGGGATTGTACTGACAGATCAGACGCGATGCCGGTCATGGCGTTTCTGCATGTCCGGCTGCCCATACAAAAAAGTGTATTTCAACTGGAAAAGCCACCATTCACAGAAGTGCATTTTCTGCTATCCGCGAGTGGAATCGGGGCAGCCAACGCTTTGCGCGCAGTCCTGTACGGGCCGTATCCGGTACATCGGCGTCATGCTGTATGATGCCGATGCCGTGCACGCTATGGCCTCCCGACCTGAGACCGAGCTGTACCAGGCGCATCTGGACGTATTTCTGGATCCGAATGATCCGGCAGTGTGCCAACAGGCGATCAAGGACGGCATCCCTCATCCCTTCATTACGGCTGCCCAGGCATCGCCCACCTACAAGCTCATTGCGGAATGGAAACTTGCCCTGCCGTTGCATCCCGAGTTTCGAACCTTACCCATGGTATGGTATATTCCGCCCGCCAGTCCGCAAAAGCCTGAGGAACAGGCTGGGGATGCGCTGGAACATATGCGTATTCCCCCCCGTTATCTGGCCAACCTCTTCACCGCAGGCGACGAGGCCCCGGTGCGCTCGGCTTTGCACAAGCTGCTGGCCCTGCGCAACTATATGCGTCAGCGCACGTTTGGTGGAGAAGAGGCTTCACAGTGTCTTGAATCTGCCGGGCTTGATCCACAAACAACGGAAGCCATGTACCGTCTTCTGGCAGTGGCGCGTTATGAAGACCGCTTTGTTATCCCCACGGCTCGACGAGAAAACGCTCAAGGCGAGGATGTCGAAGCGCTCAAGGGATACGCCGGATATCCGGGCAATTGCCCGTGCAGCCCCCAGTTCAAAGGAAGGCAGGCATGACATATCCAGACGTTTTTTTGCACCTGGCCAATCTTTTGCGCTACCCCGATGAAGATCTGAAACTGCTTGGAGAAGAATTGGGCAGGCATAATCATCCGAATCTGACTGAGACCAGCAGTTTTCTGGAATATATGGCAAACACGCCGCTTCTGGACATGCAGGCGGATTTTGTACGTTACTTTGACCTCAACCCCGCAGGCAGTTTGTACCTGACAAGCCATGCTTACGGCAATTCACCTCTCCAGGGCCGCGCTCTGGCCGCATTCACAGAACTATATCGGGATGCCGGATGCGAGCCGCCGGCAGAGGAAATGCCGGATTATCTGCCCCTTGTTCTGGAATTCATGGCAGTGGCCCCGCCTTGGGCTACCAGTTGCTTATGTGAAAAATTTACGCCGACAGTATGTGGCATCAGTGACGCCCTTGAGCAGACGCAAAGCCCTTGGGCGGGTTTGCTCCGTGCTGCCGCACACGTCATGGGGGCCTGCGCCCCAACTAGTGAGGAGCCTGTATGAAAGCCTTCATCACTGCCTTTGTGGTCTATCCCTATCTCTGCCTGACAATACTTATCTGCGGATTGATTTTGCGCTATATCTATGCCCAGGATCAATGGAACAGCCGTTCGAGCCAGTTCCTGGAGGCCCGCTTTCTTTGTGTAGGGGCTGTTATATTTCATATTGGGATATTACTTTCCCTTGGCGGACACATCATCGGTCTTGTGGTACCACCGCAAGTGCTCCACGCCGCGGGACTTTCAGCAAAGGCGCATCTTGAGCTGGCTGGGGTGGCTGGTATGGTTATTGCGCCACTGGTTTTACTGGGCATTATCATTCTGCTATTGCGCCGCCTTTTCTGCGCCCCGGTACGTATGACGACGCGCTGCACGGATATCATCGTATTGCTGCTCATAGGATTCAATGCGTCCACTGGTCTGTATCAAGCCTATGTGGCCCATTTTGACGCTTTCACAACCATTGGCCCCTGGCTGCGCGACGTGTTGACCTTCACGCCTGCTCCCGGGCGCATGGTTCCTGTTCCGTTTTTTCTGCAACTGCACGTTATAAGCGGATTGACCATATTTGCTCTGCTGCCTTTCACACGGCTCGTGCATCTGTTCAGTGCACCGATTACCTATGTGAGCTTTCCTTTCACACTTTACCGCCGCCGCTGGGGGAACATCTGATGTGGGCTCAAATCCTCTTGCTTGTTCGGGGGGCAGCGCCTGCAAACTTTGCTATGGTCATGAGTACAGGCATTGTGTCCATAGCCCTACATTTGTTGGGCTGTGAAACAGGCGCTCTGGCGCTGTTTTACGTCAACATCGCCATGTTTTTCTGGCTGTGGGGAGTGTATATATGGCGGATTTTTCAATTTCCCGATGCGTTTCTTGACGATATGCGCAATCATGCTCGCGGGCCGGGATATCTGACCATTGTGGCGGGCACAGGGCTGCTTGCCAACCAGTGTGCATTGCTGTGGGGACGTTATGATCTGGCTTGCGCCTTGTTCTGGCTGGCACTGGTTGTCTGGCTGTTCTTTATTTGGGCAGATTTTGTCGCCCTGTTTACAGCCAAAGAAAAAATGCCCCTTGAAAAAGGCATCAACGGAGGCTGGCTGCTCAATACGGTGAGCTGTCAGGCCCTGGTCATCCTGGGGTGTGTGATCATCGGGCATACCTCCTGGAATAAAGAAACAGCCTTCCTGCTTCTTGCGGGCCTGTATGGCGTAGGCTACATGCTGTACATCGTTGTAATCACGCTTATTACATACCGCCTGTGCTACAAGCCCCTGCCTCCCGAAGAGCTTGACCCCGCCTACTGGGTCAACGCCGGAGCTGTTGCCATCACTACTTTGGCGGGCAGCGAACTTATTTTGCGTGCGCCTGAGTCACCTTTTCTTCAGGATATTTTGCCCTTTATCAAGGGAATGACCCTTATGGCCTGGGCGTTTGCCGCCTGGTGGGTGGTTTTACTGCTCGCCCTGGGCGTGTGGCGGCATGCCATACGTAAATATCCCTTTGCCTACGTGCCCACATACTGGAGCATGGTCTTCCCCATGGGCATGTTTACGGCCTGTACTATCATGTTCAGCAAAGCTGTGCAGATGCCAGCACTCCTGACTGTGCCTCATCTGTTCATATATGTTGCCCTGATAGGCTGGCTGGGAACTTTCGCTGGTATGGGGCATCACCTGTGGAAAAAACTGTTCAAGGCCGACTCTGCTACGCAGACCAAGCAACCGTCTTGATTCGTATATTTTCGCCTTGGAATTCTGACTAAGGAGCGCGTTGACATTTAATACAGGCCGATATTGGGCATGGCGTTAACAGGCAGCGGTTGCCCCCAGAAATTTGAAACCTGCCCGGTATGCCGCCCTGCTTCCAGCAGGGGCGAGCCCTGCCCTGGTTTGAAAGAGACCTCACCGCGCACCGGCCCTGTCTGGCTGGGGCATTGATAGCTCCCATCTGCAAGAGGAGTGCAGAATTCCCTGACCTGCTCGGCGATTTCAGCCAGGCTGAGGGTTTGTATTACCGGTTCATGCGCCAGAACCTCCATCAGTTCACGCCATTCCTCAACAGTGGCTTCATCTGTGCCGTGTGCATAGAGGCCCATTATTATTCCATGATATTTCAGGTAATCAAGGAACATGCGAAACATTTCTTCCATATTGTCTGTGGGCATGTTGGTAAATAAATTTTTGAGAGAAATACTTTCAATAAAAGAAAGGCGCACCCTTTCCCGCGCGGAAACAAGGACTTTTTCTGAGCGGCTTCTGGACAGGACATAGCCGGTATCTTTCAAAGCTTCCACTATGGCAGGGCGGGTTTCTGCATACGGGCTGACAAAGGCTGTGCACGTCTTTTGGGGCAACTGATAGCGCTTCAACCCTTCTTCAATGATGGCCCGCGACTCTGCCAACATATAGTGCAGGTAGGCATCGGTATCCATAGCCAGTTCCGGTGCGTTGCGTTCGAAAAAAATATCTTTGTTCTGAACAGGTTCCAGCAGGCGCGCGGGGATTTTGCCGTGGCTCAGGTCTACCAGGCTTGCACGAAAGCCTTTTTCCTGCAGATCGCGTACAAGATCCGACATGGTAATCTCAGGTGCGTCGGTCAGGCTTCGAGAAAAAAGCTCCTTGCCGTCCACTCGAATAACAAACTTTTTGCCATTATCAATAGTCAGTGTGGCAGATTGAGCCCCCGGCGAGTACCAGGCCAGACGAATGCTCTCCCGCGCGGCCATGCTTGAATGCACTGCGCCGTGAGAAGCCAGTTCAAAACCCTTGGCCGCCGGCCCTTTGATGATATCCCAATAGTGCGGCGTGAGCGCATCAATATTCAGGGCCAGACTGATGGTAAGCCCCAATTTTTCTGCCAGAGTGGTAAGCTGTACCCATATAGGGGCATTAACCGTGTCGTCCACGCAAAGATTGACCAGGGCATGCCGCCCGCCCATAAAGCGCGGTGAGGCCGTAATACAGTTGACAGCTTCAATTTCAGGCTGATGATCAAGGGCTTTGGCCTGCCAGCCCATATAATCACCGGGCGAAGGTGAGTACAGGCAGTTTTCAAGCCGCACCTTGGGGGCTGAGTCGCCTTGCAGAAAAAGTTTTGGACGGGAGTTCAGGTAAAAAACACTATTAATTGCAGAAACAGAAGACATTACGCCGTCATAGCGCATAAGAATGGTGTCGCAGTTGGCGAAAAGACAGTTGATTATCTGCACGTCTTCTTCGCCGCGAAGCAGAAACGCACTGCCTTCCATATTTTTGAAAAGGCAATAGCTGAATGATACTGTTCCCTTGCCCTTATGCCCAGAATCAAGGTTAACGCTCGCCCCTGGGCCGGGTTGCCCCGCAAAGGTGCATGACTTGAACTGGGGTGAGCCCCCGTAAATGTTCAGCGATGAGGTAGGACCACCTTTTTCAAAGAGGCAGTGTTCAAAACTGCCCGAAAAGTCGCGTAATTCCATCACCGGGCCGGCGTCGGAATGGAAGGCCACTCCCCTCCACAGGCTGCTGTGGCTGTCCTCCACAAGAGGCTTTCGGCTGTTTTCTGGCGCTACAATTCTTACAAGTGGCTCATTTTCTGCTGTAAACGACCCAATAAACCGCAAATTGGGCAAATGTACGCGAACATGCTCAACGTATGCGCCCGGCGCTATGGCAATGGTATCGCCAGCCCGGGCCAGCTTCAGCGCGGCATTGATGGTCGGCAGGGGGCGCTGGCTGCTGCCATCGCCTTTTTCTGCCCCGGCGGCCACATGAATGACACGCTCCGCGAGTTGGTCGGCGGCGTGAGCCAGAACCCAGCCGTAGGACACAACGGCCAGGCAGGCCAGAATGCACGCCACCATGCCCGCCCGCTGTATGCCAGTACGGGTGGCAGGCCAGTGCAGATGGAGCACCGTGAGAAAACAAGGGGAATGATATCTGCTCATGGCAGCGCCTCCGCCATTTTCATGAGCGACTGCCCGGTATTGCCCCCCAAACGCCAGACGGATATTTCACCGAAGCCGAGTTTTTTGGCAACGTCCGCCCAGTGGGCTAGCGTTGCGCCGTCTGCATACCACACTTCATACACGTCGCCATTGGCATCGCGTGAAGGCACGGGGCTGTGGGCTATGTTGCCAGCGGCAACAAAATACAGGCCACCGCTTTTTTCATCCCGCCGGACTTTCGCGTTTGCGCTTTTGGCCCATGCCGCTGCTGTGCCTTCATCAAGGCTTATAACCTTGCCAAGCCCCCAGGCAAAACCGCCCGCGGCCAGCGCCATGCCGGGTTTTTGCGGCATGTGGGCTGTCCATTGGGCCAGCTTGCCCAAAAAATCTGCGTCGGCCTTGGGGCCGGGGCCGCTGTGCCCGCCGTACAGGTTATAGCCCATGATGACATATTCCGGGCCTGATGGCAGGTTTGATGTGAGGTAACGTTTTTTGGGCTCCAGCAGAAAGCGCAGTTTTTTCCCCTGCGCAGCGAGAATGCCGTGCAACTCTTGCGCAAAATCCAGCAGTACCGGCCAGTCCTCCGTGTCTACCTTTTCGTAATCTATTTCCAGCCCCGTAAAGGGGCCACTGGCAAGCAGGTTCAGCAGATCCTGCCGGTGCTGGTTTCGGCTCTGCTCACTAATCATAAGTTTTTTGACCAGCTGCGGGTCTTTCATGACTGACTGGCCCGGTGCGCGCACGACATCGTTGACCACTGAAAGATAGAGCCCCTGCCCTTTTTCCAGATAGGGCGTGACACCGCCGCTGACAGCACGCTGCAGCGAAGGGGTGAGAAACGGTTTGCCCTCAGGGGTAAAATAGGCGGCAAACAGTATGATATCGTTGAACTTGCCTTGACGCACTTCGGCCAGACCGTCCTTCATGTCCCATTCTGCCACCCAGGCACTGGTGGCAGAAAAGGCCGGAACCGCGCAACAGAACAACCACAGGCTTTGAGTTGCCAAAAGCAGAAACTTCATGAACATCCCCCCGTAACAATTATCATAACCGCGCCCGGTGGTTAGAATATATATTGTACGCCTAAAGAAAATTGATCCATAGTGTAGGCTGGCAGCTCAAGGCGCTGATAGGTGGCGTTGAAGTTCCAGTCATCACTGGCCTTCCAGTTGATCTGCGTATTGTAGCGCACAACCTGTTCCCAATCCTTGCTCTTGGTTTTTGCCGTGCCGTACCCAACCATACCCCGAAGGCTGACGCCATCAAAAATTTCGTACTGGGCAGAAGCAATGGCCATATGGTTAATATATTCCTGTGGTGCGTAATATTCCTGCGGATTGTGGTCGCTGTCTGCCATGCCGAAAAGATAGCCCACACGAATTTGAGGTTTGTCCCACAGGATATAGAGCGGGCTTAACGTCATGCCCACGGTTTTGTTACCGCCTGTACGGGATACGCCGTACACCTCTGTTTCGAGCACTCCCCAGTTCAAAAACCGCGCCTGACTGGAAAAAGCCAGGCGGTCCGCGTAAATGCCTTCCTCAATGCTTTGCCCGGTTTCAATGGATTCTCTGTTGTACGTAACGGTATAGATGCCGTTGAGGTTCAGAGTGTCAGTGGCATATGCCCCACGCCAGCTCGCGCCCCACTGCCCAAAACCAGCGCCATTTTCCCCATTGCCGTCGCGCAGCACTGCCCCCACGGTCAGGTCCAGCCAGTGCTGCTTGAAAGGATAATAGCGCAGGCCCACACCAACACCCCGACCGTGCTGCGTATTTTCATCATCGCGCCACGTGATGTCGGAGACGTGAAATGTGGCAGCCAGGTTTTCTCTGACGTGGGTAGAAAATTGCAGTTTGTACTCGGCATAGCTGCGGTCTGCGTTATCGCTCCACCAGCGGGGAACAAAGGAAACTCGTGGTCGCAGCATGCGCCGGGCCTGCTCCACCAGCTTTTCGGCGCGTATGCTTTCAGGGTCCACGGCAAGTGCCGTGCGTGCCAGCTGATTTGCATAGGGAGCATCGCCATCATAGATGGCATTGGCCGCACGGTAGTTAGCAACATCGCGCGGCGCGAGCCCCAGGCCTGAGGCCCGTTCAAAAAGGCGTTCGGCCCTTGGCAGTTGGCCGTGCCAGCTGGAGAGCATGGCCTCGGTCTGCACAGCCAGCCTGTTTGGGTGCATCTGGGGCATGGCTGCCAGGGCAAGGGCATCCAGATCACCGTAAATGCTGCGCACGGGAAGAGAAAGCGGATTTACGGTA
>JAQVZK010000093.1 GCA_028708195.1 Desulfovibrio sp. | reverse complement strand
TGGTTTCTGCTGGCGTGCTGAAAAACTGTACCTGCACGGCCTATCCCGCTGTGAAGCCTAATGTGGTGGACGCCGGAGCCAAATTGGGTGAATTTAACGAAACCCTCACCAACGCAGTGGTGGACGGCCACTTTGTCACCGCCCCGGCATGGCCTGCGCATCCCGCCTGGATAGCAGCTTTTGCCAAACTGCTCGGTGCTAAAATCAGTATTTAACAGGTCGGTATGACCCCGTAGGGGGGTAGAGCCTTTTTCAAAGCTAATCTGCTCTTGTGGCAGAATCTGACAGTCCAAAAACAAAACTCCCCGCGCTGCGGGGAGTTTTGTTTGATATAGTACTGGTGCTCCGTCAGGAATACTTACGGGGCAGCATTTTCAGGCCAAGGCAAAATATCTGTCTGGTCGCTGTCTGGTGGCTGGCTGGCGCGCTGCGTTCATATCTGCCCGTGGTCATGTGCACCACGCAGGGGCAATTCTTCCACAAGCAGGCCCTTCTCTGTCACCGCTACGGGGCGCACACGCAAAAGCCCCGGCTGCCCCTGTGCAAAAGGGGAGGGCCTGGAGCCGCCATCTACGGGTTTTTGACGAGCCTGCATGAAACAGGCGGCATAGTATTCGTTAACGCCCTTGATCTGCTGGGCCGCGCGCGGTTGGGGGCTGTCGTGCCCCGTGCCTGAAACATCCGGGGCCAGCAGCATTTGCGGGAGCGTCAGTTGCGCCTCAAGAAAATCACGCTGTTTTTGCGCAACGGCTTGGCGGATTCCGGCGGCACGCTGAAGCTTGAGCGCATGAGGCACCTGTTGGTCAAAGCGATCTGCGGCAGTGCCCGGACGGCGCGAATAGGGAAACACATGTGCATAGGTCAAGGGCAGGCGTTTAACAAGCGCCAACAGCTCCCGCACATCATCCTCGGTTTCACCCGGAAATCCGGCGATAATATCCGCTCCCAGGCCCATGACCGGCCAGTGGTCAGCAAGCGTTGTCACGGCCTTTTCAAGCATGGCGGCGGTGTAATGTCCACGGCCCATGCGCTTTAGTACCGACTGACTGCCGTGCTGCAATGAAATATGCAAATGCGGGCAAAGCAGGCGGCAGTCACGTATACTGTCCAGCCCGCGTTCATTGAGCTGCCCCGGTTCAAGAGAGCTGATGCGAAAGCGCGCCCGACCGGCAAACTCCGGGGCCAGCGCCGCATCAAGCGTGCGCAGCAAATCCCAAAAGTCCCCCATATGCTTGTTGCCACGGCCATACTGACCAAGATTGATGCCCGAAATCATGATTTCAACATGCCCGGCCTCAAGCAGGCGGCGGGCTTCAGCAATGATATCTTCCGCAAGGCGGCTATGGGGTCGTCCCCGTGTCAGGGGCACAATGCAGTAGGTACAGCGGTGGGCACAGCCGTCTTGCACCTTGAGCACAGGTCGGGCGCGTTTAAATGTCGAAATGGCAAACGGCGGAAAGCCCTGTGGCTGGCCAGGAGTACTGATGCCGGACGTGCTGATCTGAGGCGCGCTGATCTGAGGCGCGCTGGCTTCATGCGCAACGGCAAAAGCAGATTCTGCGGCCACGCCAAGGGGGTTTTGAGCCGTCGCAGCCGCGATCTCTTCTGTAGGCTGTCCCGAACCCGGCGTCAGGCTGTGCAGCGCCACAGACGAAGTAACCCACGGCCCCTGCAACAAGATGTCCTTATGCTCCTGTGCAAGCAGAAGATCAGGGGCCGCCCATGTCGCCCCGGGCCGAGGCTGGTAATTGGCAAACAGTCGTGCCGCGCAGCCCGTGAGAATGAGGCGGGCTTTGGGCGCTTCGCGGCGCAGGCGAAAAACGGCGTTGCGTGCGTCTCTTTCACCCTTGGAGGTGATGGCGCAACTGTTGACGCAAATGGCATCAGCTTCGGCAGGGCTGGAGCACTCCACACCGCCAAGCTTCAGCCAAGCTTCACGCAAGGATTGCGTTTCATACTGATTGACCTTGCAGCCAAACGTGACCAGAAAAAATTTCCAGGTAGACATGGCGCTGATGTACGCAAAAGCGCTTGCCTTGACAAGCATGGCGCGGGTAGGCTGCGTGCATGACACGCATTGCAAAACAATTTTTCTGCTTTTTTGTGTACCTGGGCCTGTTGCTTGCCATCGCTTCATATGTGCATGCCGCCGCTGAAGATGCTGCCAGCCCCGGCTTTGTTTCCGCTCCTGCAACGCCTTCAAGCGGTCACGACAGTGCCGCACCAGATGTTGCCGCACCAGTGCCCGGAAAGCGTGAGCTTTGCGCCAGCGGACCCGCCCCGAAAGTCGAAGATTCTGTTGATCTGGGCAGTCTTGACGCGGAAACACGCGTCGATTTGCAGTGTTTGCGGTCCTCGTACCCGCAGATCACTGGTCTTGCATCTGACGCAGAAGGACTATGGCTTTTGCTGGGCGACAGAGGGCGGGTGCTTTACGGCCGTTACGCTCCTGCAAAGAGCATTGCTGGCGGGCAGAATATGGCTGAAGTATGGGATGTGGACGTGCGCACCAGTATGGCAGATCCCTATCCCCTTGAGCCTGAGCGGCCTGACACCCCCTACGGCGTCTCGCCGGGGCGCAAGCGTTCGTACGATTTTTTGGTGGCGCTTTATGGGGGCACCCCTGCCCAAGTGAACAAGCAGCTTGTGCCAGCGCGGCTTGTGGGGCAGCCCTTACGCCTGTCGTCTCCCGCAGGTATGGCCCTGGCTGCGACTGACGTGGTACTTGTTGAAGCTGTGCGTAACGACCCGCAGTTGCGGGCCTTTCTTAAAATGGAAGGCGGTTTTATGTGGCGGCGCATCGCGGGTGAATCGCGCCTGAGTCCGCACGCTTTTGGCATTGCTATTGATCTGAGTTCACGCCTCGCCCCATACTGGCGCTGGAGCAAGCTGCGCCCGCATCCGCTTCAGTTCAGTTATCCTCCAGCCATTGTTGACGCTTTTGAGCAGGCCGGATTCATCTGGGGCGGCAAGTGGCATGAATACGATATTATGCACTTTGAATACCGCCCCGAACTTGTTTGCAAGGCCCGCGCACTGCGCCACAAGTTCGCCCGGTAAAATAGGCAGGGCAGGGCCTCTTCGGGGACGTTGAGATATTTTGCGGGGCGGGAGTATTTGAAGCGTTTTGTGGGGGAGGGACCCTTTTGCAAAAGGGTCGCCTCCTCCACGCCGCCACCCCTTAAAACCTTTACTTGAATTTCAAGTATATTACGGCGAGTTGTCTGAACCAAAGCGGGGTTGCCAGAGGCTGCGGCTGCAAGTCTGCCGCTGGCTCAAGGGCTGTCTGCTCAAGATCGCGGCGGCGCTTGCCGTGGCTCGGCCTGGTGTGCTGACAAAAAAGACATTTTTATTGACAGCCATTGGGGCTCTGTGTAGATTGACCGAAAGTGTTAACCGAACAAGGTACTCGCATGAACTCATTCCTCAACACCATTTCTTGCAGCTATCAGGGCTGGTGGTGGCGCATCCAACTGCGTAGGGGAGACGTGCGGGCTAAATAGTACCGGTACGTTGGCATAGCTGTACACAGGCGCCGTCTCCCCACAGGAGGCGGCGCTTTTTTTATTTTATCAAAACCCAAAGGATACGCCAGATGAAAGAGAACGGTGACAAGTTGCACTTGCTTACGCTGCGCCAGTCCGCTCGCTGGCTGCCAGCGGATATGGATACACCCATCAGCCTGTTCATGGGCATGGTGGGCACAGGCAACGGCATATTGCTTGAAAGCGCAGAGGTGGATGGCCGCTGGGGCCGCTACAGTATTCTTGCCTGCGACCCGGCCCTTTTCATCTTCTGTCGTGAGGGCAAGCTGACCCTTGACATGAAGGATCAAAAGCTGGCCCCCCTGGCCGTATTTGAAGGCCGCCCCTTTGTTGAGGGACTTCGGGAACTCATGGCCGCGCTTGAGGTTGTGCCGCCAGAAAACTTCGCTGGCTTGTCGCCCATCACGCGCGCTCTTTATGGCTACCTCGGTTTTGGCATGGCCGGACTGTTCAATCCCAGCCTCGCCAGCGTCATGCCAGAAAACGAGGCGGACTGCATACTTATGCTGCCTGCCACGGTGCTGGTTTTTGACCATCTTTACAACCGTCTCTGTCAGGTGAGCCTTGGCGAACACCGCGCCCTGCAAAGCGCCCGTCAGTCTCTCGAAGGGCGCGCCGCAACCAGGGATTCCGGGCCGGGCATTGACCCCGACAAGGTTTGCGCCGAACCCGGTGAAGAAGGCTACAAGGAATTTGTAGGCAAGATAAAAAGCATGCTGCGCCAGGGCGAGGCCATTCAGGTGGTGCCCTCGGTGCGGTTTTCCACTCCCTTCATGGGCAACCCCTTTGAACTTTACAGGCGCATGCGCCGTTATAACGCTTCGCCCTACATGTTTTACATGTCTTTTCCTGAATTGACGCTTTTTGGTTCTTCACCAGAGGTGATGGTGCGTTGCACGGCGGGTTGCCTGCAGCTTTCACCCATAGCGGGCACGCGCAAGCGGGGTGAGGATGACCTTGAAGACGCCCGCCTGGCTGCGGAGTTGCGCGACGACCCCAAGGAACGCGCCGAGCACGTCATGCTGGTGGATCTGGGCCGTAACGACCTTGGCCGCGTGGCCCGTCCTGGCACGGTGAACCTTGAACGCTATATGGAAGTGGAGCGTTACTCCCACGTTATGCACCTTACAAGCCGGGTTACGGCACGTCTGGACGCGGGGCATGATGCCCTGGATGTGCTGGCGGCCACGTTTCCGGCGGGCACGGTTTCTGGCGCGCCCAAAATTCGCGCCATGCAGATCATCCGCGAGCTTGAAGGCCGCAGCCGTGGCCCCTATGCGGGTTGCATCGGCTGGCTTGGGCTGGACAAGGACAGCGTGAATCTGGATATGGGCATCACCATTCGCAGCATGTGGCTCAGCGACAACAGGCTTTTCTGGCAGGCAGGCGGGGGCATAGTCCACGACTCGGACCCGGATATGGAATGGAAAGAAGTGTGCAACAAATCAGCCATCATGCGCCTGGCTCTGCGTGCGGAGGAAGAAGAATATGTTTTTGCTCATAGATAACTACGACTCCTTTACCTACAATCTTGTGCAGGCTTTTTACGCCTTGGGGCACAAGCCTGTGGTGCTGCACAATGACGATCCGGCCGTGCTGGATATGGCCACCAACCCCGAACTTGCTATGGTCTGCATTTCGCCGGGGCCGGGGCATCCTGCCAACGCGGGTTTTTGCCCTGAATTCCTCAAGCGCCTGAATCCGCAAATTCCCGTGCTTGGCGTGTGCCTTGGGCATCAGTTGCTCGGCCTGCACGCCGGGGCCAAGGTAGAGGTTGGCCCTTGCATCATGCACGGCAAACAGTCAGAGATCGTGCATGACGGTACGGGCCTGTTTTCTGGCCTGCCCAACCCCATGCGGGTTGGCCGCTACCACTCGCTTATCGTGCGGGCCGACGAAGATGCCGAAAATCCCCGTTTTACGGTGACGGCCCGCGCCCCCGAAGGCGAAGTCATGGCCCTGCGCTATAATGACCGCCCCTGGGTTGGCGTGCAGTTCCATCCCGAATCGGTGCTTACGCCTGAAGGACTGCGCTTGCTGGGCAACTTTCCGCAATCTGTCGTGAGCGGAGGCAATGAGGCCAGTGACTTTGCGACCATGCTGGACAGGCTGGCCCGCAGGGAGGACCTCAGCGCCGAAATGGCCGCCGCGGGCTTTGCCGCGCTTATGGACGGCAAGATGAGCCCGGCGCAGGCGGGCAGCTTCCTTATGGGCCTGCGTATGAAGGGCGAAAGCGCGCTGGAACTGGCGCACGCCACCCGCGCAGCTCTTGCCAGAGCCGTACGTGTAGACGGCATCTCCGGCACAACCATCGACGTGGTGGGCACCGGGGGCGACGGACGCAACTCCTTCAACTGTTCCACAGCCACATCCCTTACTCTCGCGGGTATGGGATACCGGGTGGTGAAGCATGGCGGGCGCGCTGTTTCCTCCAAATGCGGCAGCGCCGACGCGCTTGAAGCCCTGGGCATCGCCTTGGACAACAACCCGGCGTCGGTGGCTGAGATGGTCAAAAGGCGCAACTTCGCCTTTTTGTACGCGCCGCACTTTCACCCCTCCTTTGCCAATATCGGCCCAGTGCGTAAGGAACTGGGCGTACGTACGCTTTTCAACATTCTTGGCCCCATGATCAATCCTGCTCGTCCAAGTCATTTGCTCATGGGGGTGGCCCGCCCCGAACTGGTGCCTCTTGTGGCAGAAACGCTTTTGCAGTCGCCGCTCTACCGGGCCGCTGTGGTCTGCGGTGCGGGCAATTATGATGAAGTCACGCCCATCGGTGTGGCACAGATGGCCTTGTTGCACGCGGATACCGTGACCCAAATGACCCTTGATCCCGCTGATTTCGGCATTGAGCCGTGCAGTGTGGAAGACCTCGCGGTCGGCGGCAAGGACGAGGCCGTGGCCGTGCTCAAGGATATCCTGGATGGCAACGGCCCCCGCGCCATGATGGATATGGTTATCCTCAATGTGGGTCTGGCCATCTATCTGCTTGAAGAAACAATGGATATGGCGCTGTGTATGGCCCGTGCGCGAGAAGCCGTAAGCGGTGGTTTTGGCAGGAAGGTGTTGCATGCTGCTTGAGCGTTTTCGCAAGGGCAAGCAGGCCGAAGTGGAAGCCCTGCGACTTCTGGCGGACGCGGGCAATATGCCCGCGCCCCTTGAGGGGCAGCGCCCGGACTTTCTGGCGGCCCTGCGCGGTGAATCCGGCGCCGCTGTGAACATTCAGGGGCAGCCACTGGCTGTCGTTGCCGAATACAAGAGGGCCTCGCCATCGCGTGGCGTTATTTGCGAAAGCCTTGAAGTTGAGGACGTGGCGCGCCAATACGCGGTCTCAGGGGCAGACTGCCTTTCCATACTCACGGAAGAGGCACACTTTCGCGGTTGCCTTGGCTATCTCGCGCGGGCGGCAGATCCGGGTTTGTACGAAAGCGCTCGCCCGCCCCTGCTGCGCAAGGACTTCATCTTTGACACCTTGCAGGTGGCGGCCACGGCGGCAACCCCCGCGTCTGCCCTTTTGCTTATTGTGCGCCTGACGCCGGACGCAATGGTGTTGCGCCTCTTGCGAGAACAGGCCGAAAGCCACGGCATGCACGCTGTCGTCGAGGTTTTTGATCAGGAAGATTTGCTACTTGCGCGTGAAAGTGGGGCGCGTATCATTCAGGTAAACGCGCGTGACCTTGAAACGCTGGTGACAGACAGAGAAGCCGCCCTGGCTTTGGCCCGTGCCTGTCCGCCGCAAAAGGGTGAAGTGTGGATTGCCGCCAGTGGCATTGACAGGGGCGAGCACCTGCGGGCCGTGGCTCAGGCGGGCTTTAACGCGGCTCTTGTTGGCAGCGCCCTTATGCAGTGGGGGCAGCCGGGGCAAGCGTTGGCTGAACTGTTGGCCCAGGCGGTAAGCACGGGCAGCGGTGAGCATAAAAAGTCTGAAACGGCGGGGGAGGGTGGCGGTCATGCTCATTAAGGTCTGCGGTCTCACCCGGCAGCAGGATCTGGACATGGCGGCTTCACTGGGGGCGGGCATGTGCGGTTTTATCTTTCATGCCCGCAGCTCTCGGTGTGTCACCCCCGCCCATGTGGCGTCCCTCGAAAGCGGAAAAATGCTGCGCGTGGGTGTGTTCGTCGAGCAGAATGCCGAAGAGATATGTCACATCATGGCCGAAGCACAACTGGATATGGCCCAACTGCACGGCAAGCAGAGCCTGGACTGCGCAAAAGCTGTGGGCGTGCAGCGGGTCATACGGGTTATCTGGCCGGGGCGGTACTGCCACCGGGCGCTGCTTTATAATGAACTGCAAAAACATGCCGGAGCCTGCGCCTGCTATCTGCTTGATGCGGGGCTTACCGGTGGCGGCAGTGGGTCAAGGCTTGACTGGCAGGACCTGAACCATCTGCCTGCACCACGCCCCTGGCTGTTGGCAGGAGGCCTGAGTGCGGATAATGTAGGGCAGGCCGTAAGTCTTTGCTCACCTGACGGAGTTGATTTCAATTCCGGCGTAGAAGAAGCGCCGGGTCTGAAGAACGCGCAAAAGCTGGCTGCTGCCTTGGCGGTTGCCGCAAAACAGAAAGGCAATGGGTATTTGTCATGAAAAACAGATATTATGGCGAGTTTGGCGGCTGCTTTGTGCCGGAGTTGCTTATGCCGCCCCTTATGGAAGTGGAAGCGGCCATGCACAACATCTATCCAACAGAGGCCTTTCAGGCCGAGTTGCAAGACCTTTTGCACAACTATGCCGGGCGTGAAACCCCACTGACCCATTGCCCCACGCTTTCGCATAAGCTCGGCTTTGATCTCTGGCTCAAGCGTGAAGATTTGTTGCACACGGGCGCGCACAAGGTGAATAATACTCTTGGTCAGGCCCTGCTTGCCAAGCATATGGGCAAGACCGCCCT
>JAQVZK010000092.1 GCA_028708195.1 Desulfovibrio sp. | reverse complement strand
AAATTTCTCCATCTTTCACCCCTGACAGACATTCGCCTTGTTTCTGCTATGGTGGCCTTTACCGCGTTTGAAGCCGCCTACTACGCCGAAATCATCCGCGCTGGCATGAACAGCGTGTCCAAAGGCCAAAACTACGCGGCCCTTGCCCTTGGCATGACCAAATCGCAAACGCTTATCTATGTTATTTTGCCGCAGGCTTTTCGCGTTATGACGCCCCTGCTGCTGACACAGGGCGTGATTCTGTTTCAGGATACGGCCCTCGTGTATATCATCGGCCTTGCGGACTTTTTCCGCACTGCCACCAACAGTGGCAAGACCACCGGCTATGAAATAGAAATGGTGCTCTTTGCGGGCGCCGGCTACTTTGTGGTCTGCTTCTGCGTTTCTCTGGCCGTAACCGTGGTAAAAAAGAGACTCAAGCTATGAACACTCCTACCGAAGAAGCAATGATTGTCCTGGACAACGTAACCAAATGGTACGGTGATTTTAACGTGTTGCGCGACTGCACCACCCGCATAAACAAGGGTGAAGTCGTAGTTGTGTGCGGTCCTTCAGGGTCGGGCAAATCAACGCTTATCAAGACCGTCAACGGCCTTGAACCCATACAGAGCGGTCAGATATTCGTTAACGGCACTGAAGTGACCAGTAAACGCACCAACCTTGCAACCCTGCGCAGCCGCGTCGGCATGGTGTTTCAGCACTTTGAACTTTTTCCGCACCTGAATATCATTCACAACCTGATTCTCGCGCAGGAAAAAGTACTCAAAAGAAACCATGAAGAAGCCAGAGAAAAAGCCCTTGCTCTCTTGAGCCGGGTGGGGCTTGACCAACATACAGAAAAGTACCCCTCGCAGCTTTCGGGCGGCCAGCAGCAGCGCGTGGCCATTGCCCGAGCACTGTGCATGGACCCCGTGGCCATGCTCTTTGACGAACCCACCTCTGCCCTTGACCCAGAAATGATCAATGAAGTTCTGGACGTTATGGTGGAGCTTGCCTACGAAGGCATGACCATGATGGTGGTCACCCACGAAATGGGCTTCGCACGCAAGGTGGCCCACAGGGTGCTGTTTATGGAAGAAGGCCTTATTCTTGAAGACACCCCCAAAGAACAGTTCTTTGACAGCCCGCAAACACAGCGCGCCAAAGAATTTCTTGCCAGTATCATCTCACACTAGAGAGTTAGAGTATTGTAGTTTTGAAATGCTCTGTGGGAGAGGGCCCCTTTTACAAAAAGGTCCCTCTCCCACAAAAAATCCCCAATAAATACTCTAAGGGGCCTCCCCCACAAAACATTCCAAAAATAAAAACTCTTAAAGAGCGCAGCCCATGAGGGGTTTTGCGCTCAGCGCCTGCATATCTGCCAGTATTTTGTTTTTCAGGGCTGTTGCCCTTTCTGTTTCCAGCATGATCATGTCTACCTGGCGCGTATGGATGAGAAGGTACCCCAAAAGGCGCGTTTTTATCAGAGTTTCTGTGGCGTTATAGCCTTCAGCCACGGCAAAAACCGAGTCGTCCTTCACATCTGCGCGAAACCCGTGTTGCTCAAGCACGTCAGCCACCATTCTGGCCCGCAACCGACGCCGCTTGCGGTCGGCGGCCCCGCCCTTGAACTGAAAGTTCACAAAATTTTCGTGGCTATTCTCGCCAGCAAGGCTTTCAACGGTGCAGAAGTGATATCCATAACGCGCTTGCAATATCATATAATTATTTGAGATAATAAAAAAATTCTTGTTTGACATGGCATTGGGCGCGGTGCTTTCAAGCTCGGGCCGCATGGTGCTTTCAAACATAACGGTCATAAAGCCGGAGGCGCTGGCCGCAGGCGGGCCAGTCCAGGGTACGGCCACCATGCCGTCCCACAGGGCAAGCATGGGCGCACTGGCGATGACCTCAATGTCTACCACAGGCCCCGACACACGATGCCGAAAGCCGCCCCCCATATCCACAACCCAGTATTGCAGCTTGACTCCGGCTTTAAGTTGTTTGCCCAGGCGCCTGCTTGCGTCGGCATCTTCCTCGTCAAACATGAGACGAACCGATTTTTCATGGCAGAAGCGGGTGATGTCGTGCAGGGTGCGGCAATATGCCGGGGCAAATTCTGGCGCGTCGGGGTCCAGCAGATTCAGGGGCACCATAAGCTGGCTTATGGTCTGAAGCCGCTGGTGCACAGGGCTGCCAGCCATAAGGTTGGGCGGTTCAGCTTCGGTGGAGACCAGTTGCGGCTGCCGCCCGGCAAAAACAGCGCAGCGCGCCGCATCTAGCGTGGCTTCACCGGCCTTGTCCAGCAGTTGGCAGGCGTCGGGCAGACTGAATACTGCCGGAAGCCGATATTCTCGCGCCACTGATGCCAGGTGCCCGGCCATGCCCCCTGTTTCGCTCACAAGCCCTGCCGCACGCGAGAGCAGCGGGGCCCAGCGAGGAAAGGCACGCTCTACAACCAGGATGCCCCCCTTGGGAAAGGAAAGCATGTCAGCTTCTTTGCGGGCCACAAAAATCGGCCCCATGCCCACACCGGGGCTGACGGCCACGCCGCCCGCCGCCAGCACTGTGAGCCCCTGCGAAATGTCTTCCAGGGCAAAGGTTTCGCCCTTTTCGTGCCCGGATATCTGCCGTGCCGCATGGCTTTGCTCTGTAGCGGAATCTGCCGTGTGTAAGGGGCGGCTTTGTAAAACCACAATACGGCCGTCTTCTGCGTCCAGAGCCCATTCCACATCCTGTGGTTCGGCATAATAGGTCTCAAGGGCGATGGCCACTTTGGCCAGATCTGCAGCCTGCCCGTCCGTAAGGCTGGGGGGCGTCTTGTCTGCCCCTGCCAGGCGCTTCTGCATAAGCACGGGGGGGATTTTACGGCTGAAGATATAGACGTCCGGGGTAACAGCTCCGTCCACAACAGCCTGCGGCAGCCCGGAAACAGCATTAAGAAGAATCTGCTCGTGCCCTCGGCTGGCGGCAACAGGATCCCGACTGTAGGCCACGCCTCCGGCAACGGCACGCACCATAGCCAGCACCCCCACGCACATGGGCGCGGCATCATCGGGGATACCGTGCTGGTAACGGTAGCTCATGGCCGTCACCGCATACTTGCTGGCAATGATTTCTTTCCACACTTCGCAGGCTTCTTCTGGGGGCACGTTGAGCTCTGACCTGTACTGCCCGGCAAAACTGACGCCCAGAGAATCTTCACCAACGGCACTGCTGCGCAGGGCCAGTGTGAGCCCGGGGCCTGCCTTGGCACGCATGGTTTCTACAGATTCAGTAATGGCTTTTTCAAGCTCTGGCGGTAACGGAGCCGTTAGCACGGCCTTTTGCAGGGCTGCCGCAAGACTGAAAACCTCATCCAGACTTTGCATGTCCGTGGCCTGAATGCGTCGGTTCAGCTCTTCCTGCAGGCCGTTGTATTCCATAAACCGGTAGTAGGCGCTGACGGTAACAGCAAAGCCGTCCGGCACGGTAAGGCCAGCGTTGGCGGCCACTTCACCGAGGTTGGCCATTTTGCCGCCTACAAGGGTGAGGTCGCTCAAATCAATCTGATCCAGGTGCAGAATAAGGGGGCCGTCCAGATGGGGCAAGACTTCAAGCTGTGCCTCCATTTCGGCCCGGATGCGGTCAAAAGAATCCTGCAGGGCGGCATAGCTATTGTCAGACAGGGCGTTCAGGTCACGCACCATTTGAAAAACCGCAGCAACAGCGCGTGTGCTGACGGCATGCACATAGTCCATACCGAAAGGTTTGGCCCCAGCGAGACGGTCTTCGACCTCACTCATGGCCTCAAGGGCACGCTTATTGGCTGAAAGCAGACGGCGAAACCGCGCGCAGCGCTCACGCAGCCTGACCTTGAGATCCTCTTCGCGGGCCAGCTCTTCGGGGTCAGGCTCTGAAGGCTGCTCGCGCCCCAGCCATTGTCGCCAGTATTTGAGCAGAGCCATCCTACACAGCGGAGCGAACCGCTTCCTCCATCTTGATGATAAGCTCGCTAATGGCAACAGGTTTGAGCATATAATCGTAGGCACCAAGGTCAAGCCCTTCAACGGCCACGCCCATACAGGCATGACCCGTCAGCAGAATGACGGGCAGTTTGGGCGCTATCTGCTTCATATGGCGCAGCGTTTCAAGGCCGTCCATGCCGGGCATGCGCACGTCCATAATAACGATATTGAAGGGTTCGGCATCGGGGACCGATGCCTGCTTGACCATGTCAAGGGCCGTTTTGCCGTCTGGCGCAGTAACAACTTCCATTCCACGCCGTGCAAGGCGCTTTTGCATCAGTTCAAGAAATTCCAGTTCATCATCTACAAACAATGCGCGCATGGGGCCTCCTCGGTTACTGGCAGTGCCACGGCCTTGCCGGGCAGGTTGCCGATGCGGTGTTTTGCGCAAGCGGGCTGCCGGAGTCAGCGGTTTTTTACCGGCTGGCCGGGCTGTCCACAGCGTCAGATGCTATCCTTGGTAAAAATGCCTGTTCGTTAAAAATGCCTGTTCTGAAATCTTACAAAATTCTGGTTCGCGCCCGCCCGGTCGACGTTTTTGTGGCAGAGCAAAAAACCTTATTTTCAATAGTCATACACCATTGCGCAGCGCCTGGGTAGCAAGGCCATCGTCCGGCGGCAGTTGCGGCGGCTCGGCAGGCAGCGTGACGCTGAATGTGGTGCCCTGCCCAAGCTGGCTCTGCACCTCAATGCGGCCCCCCAGTTTCTCAAGGATGGTATAGCATATGGCCAAGCCAAGCCCGGTGCCTTCCCCGACTTTTTTAGTGGTGAAGAAGGGGTCAAAAATGTGGGACATGGTCTCTTGATCCATACCGGGGCCTGTGTCGCTGAAGAGTACGCGAACGCCCTTCTTCCAGGCAAGTGTGCGAATGCTCAAAGAACCATTTTTGCCGATGGCGTCAACGGCATTGTCGATAATATTGATGAACACTTGCTCAAGCTGCGCCGGATCAGACAGAATGACCGGGGTTTGCGGGTCATACTCCTTGACAATGGATATATTGCGGTTGGTAGCCTCGGTTCTGAGCATCTCCGCAGCCTGATCTGTCAGAGAGTTGATGAGAACTTCTGTCCGGCCGGGATTCATGCGGCGGCCAAAGCCGAGCATGCGCTGGGTAATGCCCTTGGCGCGCTTGACATGCTGGTCGATTTTTTCTGTGCTTTCGAGGATTTCCTGATAATTTTGCATGTTGGTGGAACTTTCGTCTTCCATCAGGTCGCGAATCCAGCCGGCGTTTTCCTGAATGAGCATAAGGGGATTGTTGACTTCGTGAGCAACCCCGGCAGCCATTTTACCCAGCGCCGCCATCTTGCTGGACTGCAGCAGGCGGGCATCAATATGCGCCTGCTTCTGGTCAGATTCTTCCAGCGAGGCCACAAGCCTACGGGTGCAGAAGTCTGCCCCCATGCAGACAAGCCCACTGCCCAGCACCATAAAGAAAATGATGAGCGCCTTGAGCTGGCGCAGGGGCCGCAGGCTCTCGCGCACATCATCCAGCACCACAAGCCGCCAGGGCATGGACTCAAGCGGCATCAGGGCTGCCAGCATTTCTTGCCCCTGGGGCGTTTTGATATGTTGGGTAGCAACGGTTTTGCGTGCCATGTCTGGCAGAGGCACGCCGAACTTGTCCAGGCTCTTGCCGTGATAGCGGGAGTCGGTTTGCAGTTCGCCCTGGGCGTTGACCAGAAAAGCATCGCTGTGCGGGCCGGAATATACGCGGCGCAACAGGGCAGCCACGGCATCCATATCAATGGTTGCGCGCATTATATAGCTGCGCCCGCCCTCGTGGCGCAGCACGGCAATGATAAAGTGCGGCTCGTTTCTGTAGCCCATGAAGACATCGCTGACATGCACGCCCTTGCGCAACACTTCTCTGAACCAGGGGGTATCAGTGTAATTGTTGTCGCTGAGGTCGTATGGCCCCACATAGGAGACGTGCCGCCCGTCCATGCCGATAATGCCCACATCCACAAAGGAGCGGCTGTTGTTCTGCATGACGCTAAAAATCTCGCTCAGGCGGTGGGGGTTGCTCAGCTCGGCATAGGGATGGGTGAAGGCCAGATTTTTAATCTGGGCCACACGCTCAACCATAAAGGTGTCCAGCGCGCGGTGTTTGCTGCTGGCCACAGCTTCAATGCTGGCGCTTATTTTTTCGTCGTAGATGACGCTGAGCCTGTCGATGCAAAAAAGCCCCAATGCAACCAGCGGTGTAAGCGCCATGAGCAGCAGGGTCAGCAACAGCCGCCGATAGATGGCCTTGTAGCCGCGGTGGGGTGCGAGCATGGGAGCGGGCATGGTTACGTTTCCTCCACATCGGCTGCGGCCTGCGACAGGCTTTCGCCCCTGAACAGCATGCGACAGTGGTTCAGCATTTCTTCGCGTCGATGGGCCACCTGCGTGGCGTCTTGCATAATCATGTCCAATTGCCGGGTATGGATGGTCATGTAGCCTGCGATGGCCAGCAAGAGTTCTCCTTCTTCGCGGTCCATCCCCTTGAGGGTCGCACTGACGGCGTCGTTACGAACCATTGGGGAAAAGCCGAATTCCCATAATATTTCAGCTACAAAGCGTACACGCAAAATACGCCGTTCAATGTTGGCAGCACCACCGCGCAGGTGAAAGGTCAGGTAATTTTCAGGGGTGCGATCGCCAAGGCGTGCCTCTACAGATACAAAATGAAAACCAAAGCGCGAATGCAGACTGCAATACTCACGCGAGATCATGAAATAGTTTTTTTCTGAAAAGTACGCCGTTTGGGCCGCGGGGTCCAGATTGGGGTTGGCCGTGGCCTCAAAAAGTACGGATAAAAAGCCCTTGCCGTCCACAGGCGGCGGCCCCTGCCAGGGATAGGCGTTCATGCCGTGCCAGAGCGCACACATGGGCACGGATGTTATTTCGCCGATATCTATCACCGGGCCGGGGGGCACTGTAGAAAAGCCGTCACTGAGATTTACAACCCAGAACTGCTTGAGAACCTTGTCGCGCAGTTGTTTTACGCGCTGCGGAGCGTATTTCTTTTCCGCCCCAAGCGAAAACATGGCGCTGACGGCCCTTTCATGGCAGTAGCGGGCGATATCGTGATAGGTCTGACAGTTGGCCGCCCTGAAATCAGGGCTGTCCACATCCATCGTCAGGGGTAGAATACGGGCCGAGGCTTTTTGTAAAATGCGGTACACAGGGCTGCCAGGCATGTAGTCACGCCCCGGAGGCACGTTGGGCAAAAGAGATTCCTGCCTGTCTGCAAATACCTGGCAGATATCAGAACACAGGGTGATTCTCATCCCGTCCTTCAGCGTGTCCATTGCCCCTGACAAGCCGAATATGACCGGCTTGCCAAACTCACGCGCAAGCGAAGCCAATCGTGAGCCGGCCAGGCCCTCTTCAGCAATGATGCCTGCGGCGCGGTCGATCAAGGCTCCCCAGCGATAATTGTCGTCGGGCACAACCAAAATGCCGTTTGGCGGAAAGCGCCTGGCGTCCTCCCAGCGGCGCGCCACGCAAACCTCCCCCGCCACCCTGCCGGGGCTGACGGTATAGCCGCCCGAAAGACGCAGGCTGGCAAGCACGCCAGGCAGCACTGGCGGCATATCCACCGCGTCTACCGGCAACGGAATGGGCCTGACCAGCAACAAGCGCAAATGTCCCTGCGGGGTGCGCACCCATGAAAGGGAAACAGGGCAGCCAAGGCAAGATTCCAGCTCAAGAGCCAGGGCGGCCACATTTCTGGCAGTGTCGGCATCCAGAACAGGGGGTAGCGTACTGTCGGGGCTGGTGTGGCTGATTATTTCGTGTGGGAGACGTCTGTCGAGGGTGGCGTGCTCTGCTGGCAGCACAGAGTAGTCCAGTTCTTGCGGCAGGCCGTGGCAGGCGTAAACATGAACCTGCTCGCCGTGCGCACGCACGGGGCTGCACGAATGCGCAAGCCCACCAAAGGCTCCTTCTTCCACCGCCATGCAGGAGATGCACACGCCCCCCCCGGCTTCAGTGAGGCCGCGCGCACGCCTGTACACCAGAGCCTGGGCGCGCTGCTTGCGCGCAAGCGTTATATGAACCGCGTGCAGAATTTCTTCATCAGTGGCGCTAAGAAGAACGGAGGGGCCCCAGAGAATCAGGCCGGGGTCGTCGTTGCCGTGGGATTCTGGCGGCCACAGGCGGCCACGCAGTACGAGCCGCATACCCTCTTGCGGGCAGGTGGCACGCAAGCGCGCCAATGCGGCAGATATATCCTGAATAAGGTTCAACGGCAGGGGTGTATCTTCAACCAGTTGCCCAAGACTGCGCGACAGCTTTGACAGATGTTTGGGTGCCAGCCCACCCGCCGCCTGAATGCGGCGATTGATCTCGCTCTGCAAATCGCCACCCTGCAAAAAATACTGACAGCCAGCCGTGGTGACAACAAACCCTCTGGGTACCAGATGGGGATGGCTGCGGCGCACTTCTTCAAGCCGCAAGGTT
>JAQVZK010000091.1 GCA_028708195.1 Desulfovibrio sp. | reverse complement strand
CTTTTCATACGCTTTGTTCACAAAAACATACTGGAGATTTTCGTTTTTAAGAAAGATGGCGTTGGGCAGCATGTCCAGCACCATGTTCAGATTGAACGCGTTGAAATTACTCATATAGTATTTCCGGCCTGCGGGTATTTTTAGTGACGGAACTTTGCACGATATGGTCTACAGGCAAAACAGCAGCACCATAAACAAAAGCGTATGTGCATATCTTTAGCACAGTACATCACAACCGCGTTACTCGCCAGATATTCCGGTAATCGATTGATACAAAAAGGGCGCTCCCACAGGAAGCGCCCTTTGCATCGTATTCTAAAAACAGACTAGCTGTTTTCGCTTTCTTCAAACTTCTGCTTGAGCAGGTCGCCCAGGCTCTGTCCGGATTCTTGCGGTCCGGAGTGGAATTCCTTGGGCTTGCGGCGGTCTTCTTCGTCCTTGATCTGCTTGATGGACAAGCCGAGGCGGCGCTCTTCAGCGCTGACGTGAATGACCTTGGCCTGGATTTCCTGTCCTTCTTTGTAGATTTCGGCAGGGGTTTTGACCTTTTTGCCGGACAGCTCAGAAACGTGCACCAGACCTTCAATGCCTTCTTCCACTTCAACAAAGAGGCCGAAGTCGGTGATGTTGGTCACGATACCCTTGATGGTGCAGCCCACGGGGTAGGTGGTGGGCACATGGCCCCAGGGATCGTCCACCAGCTGCTTGACGCCGAGGGTGAACTTTTCGCTTTCCTGATCAACGGTAAGCACTTTGGCCTGCACGGTGTCGCCAACCTTGTACATTTCGTTGGGATGACGCACCTTCTTGGTCCAGGAAATATCGGATACGTGAATCAGGCCGTCGATGCCGTCTTCGATACCAATGAACATGCCAAATTCGGTGATGTTCTTGATAACGCCTTCAAGAATGGTGCCTTCAGGATAGCGCTCAGCCACCAGTTCCCAAGGATTGGGTCGCACCTGCTTCATGCCGAGGCTGATGCGCTTCTTGTCGCCGTCAACACCCAGGATGACCACTTCGACTTCGTCGCCGGTGTGAACCATCTGGGAGGGATGACGCAGCTTGCGGGTCCAGGACATTTCAGAAATGTGCACAAGGCCTTCAACGCCGGCTTCCAGTTCAACAAAGGCGCCGTAGTCAACCAAATTGGTGACCTTGCCGGAGCACTTGGCACCTTCGGGGAAGCGGGCAGAGATGTCCTGCCACGGATCGGGCACGAGCTGCTTCAGGCCCAGGGAGACCTTGTTGTTGTCGCGGTCAAAGGAGAGCACCTTGAGGGTCAGTTCCTGACCGATGGTGATCATTTCCTTGGGATGGCGAATGCGCTTCCAGCTCATATCAGTGATGTGCAGCAGGCCGTCGAGGCCGCCCAGGTCAACAAACACGCCGTATTCGGTGATGTTTTTGGCCTTGCCCTGCACAGTCTGGTTTTCTTCGAGGGTGCGCAGCAGATCCTGGCGCTTGGAATCGCGCTCTTCTTCAAGCAACACGCGGCGCGAAACAATGACGTTGCTGCGGCGACGGTTGATCTTGAGCACGCGGAACTCGAACTCCTGGTTGACCAGGGCGTCCATATCCGGCACGGGGCGCAGATCCACATGAGAACCGGGCAAAAATGCCTCGACTCCGCCGATGTCCACAGTGTAGCCGCCCTTGATGCGACGTACGATGTGGCCGGTGATGACCCTGTTGTTTTCCTGCACGTCTTCGAGCTGATCGAAGACCTGCATGCGTTTGGCCTTTTCAAAAGAAAGGGTAATGGTGCCGTCGTTTTCGTTCTTGCGAACAACGTACACGTCCACCTTGTCGCCCACGGCGACGACCATGTTACCAGCGGGATCGCGGAATTCAGCCGCGGGAATCTGCCCCTCGGACTTGAAGTTCACGTCCACCAATACATTGTCTTCGTCCACGCGAACGATTTCGCCCTTGGTGATAGAGCCTTCTTCAAGGTCGCCAAAATCGGAAGTGAGGTAGTTTTCGAGAGCACTCTCGAAATTCATTTCGGTTTCGTGCCCGGTTTCCAAGCCTGCCATATGTCCAGCCTCCAAACATGATTTCCCTTTTTATAGGGAGGCCGCATATGTACCAGAAATTTGCCGGAAGAACAAGAGAAATTACGCCCAGATCGGCCAATTAAGCCACAAAGCGGCCCCCCTAAAGGGCTGGGGGGCACCTTGCCCTGCAAGCGCCTGACCATCTTGACATTTGGCGGCCCCTGTTGTCCTGTACCCCTTTGGCGGGGAATTTCGTGAAAATCGAAAACAGTCGCGCTGCGGTAAGAGGGGACAAGGTTTCTTTTCGCCCGCTCAAGGTGAGCGGCGTTTGACAGCCAATCGCGCAAGCGGTGAAGGCGAAACCAAGGCGCGGGCCCACAGCCCCACAACCCTCAAGTCCGAACACCCGCCGGGGCCAAAGCCCTTTTGCGAACCTTTCAACGCGACATTGAGGAGGTTGCCATGCCACGCACCCTGTCACATTTCGGGCTTCGCCCACTGCTTTTCGTCCTGCTGCTGCTCGCGGCGCTCAACCTGTGCGGCACAAGCCACGCCGCCGAAAACACCGAACCCAAGCAAGGCATCTTGCTGGCGGCCTTTGGCACCAGCGTTCCTGAAGCCCAGCCCGCCTTCACAGCGGTGGATGCGGAATTTAAAAAAGCTTTTCCCGGCGCGCCTGTGGTTTGGGCCTACACCTCGCAGATCAT
The DNA here is from genome assembly GCA_028708195.1 of Desulfovibrio sp. GTDB lineage: Bacteria > Desulfobacterota > Desulfovibrionia > Desulfovibrionales > Desulfovibrionaceae > Desulfovibrio. Next base: position 5,752 of record JAQVZK010000091.1, on the reverse strand, counting down.
CCGTAAAAAACTGGCCGAACAGGGCCGGCCTGTGGGCGGCATCAGCGACGGCCTGGCCCAGTTGGCCAAGGACGGCGTGAAGGTTGTGCGCGTGCAGTCTCTGCACGTTTTGGCCGGTGAGGAGTTTACGGCTCTGGAACGCGCCGTGCTGCTTGACGTAAGCAAAAACCCCGGCCGCTTTGAGGCTGTTTTTATGGGCCGCCCGCTGCTGGAATCCAAGGCTGACGCCAAGGAGCTGCTTGCCGTCATTGAGGCTGACACCAAGAGCGCTCGCGGCAAAAATTCCGCCCTTGTGCTTATGGGCCACGGGCAGAGCCACGGCCGCGCCGACCTGGCCTTTGAGGGCGTGTGCGCTGTGTTTAAGGCTGGCGATAAAAATATTCATATGGCCACAGTAGAGGGCGCGCGCAATTTTGACGACATGCTCAAAAACCTCAAGGCCGCCAGGATCAAGCATGTGGTCGTGGCCCCTCTGATGATGGTTGCTGGCGACCACGCCCGCAACGACCTTGCGGGTGACGAGGACGACTCCTGGGCCAACCAGCTCAAGGCTGCGGGCATCAAGGTTGACGCCCACCTGAAGGGCCTGGGCGAAACGCCCGGCGCAGCCGCCATTCTTGTGCGTCACGCCAAAGAAAGCACCGACGACCTGACCAAAGAACCCAAAAAGCCGTAAAATCCCGCGCCGCAAGGCCAGCCGGGTCAGCCGGCAAAGGCAGCGCAACCAGAAAGCAGAAGCGGCCCTGCCGCGTTTGCAACGAACTGTTTTGCAAATGATTTCTGTTCGCAATCCTGCCCCCGGCGGCGGCACAACACCTGCGAAGCGGGTTTTTCACCAATCTTTAAGGGCCGAAGCATTTGCTTCGGCCTTTCGCTTTTGCACACAAAGCCGCGCGCGGCAGCCTTTCACCAGCCTTTTGCGGCCTTGCCGCGCCCCAGTCTGCAAAAAAAATTATCCACCCCAAAAACCGACTGGAAGCAGCCCCTTTTTGATGCTGTGGCGCGCAGATTTGCGAGCTTTTGATTGGCTTGTTATGAAGTTGGGGGGTACACAATGTCTTTTTTTTCATGTAGTATGCATAAAATTTCAAAAGTAAGGTGTCGGCAGTCGGCACGACCTATCGGCGATATTTACAGGGGAGGCCAGCATGCCCAAGCAAAGTCGCAAGATATCTCCACCGCGTCCCGCAGCCGCCCCTCGTCGTACCGCCAGAGTGGCCCGCATATATCCAATGGATGGAGAAAAATTACACTGCCGCGTGGCTGAAGCGCAGGCCGTTTTTGCCAATGCCAAGCGTCTGGCGGGCATGGTGGCGCGCACACTGGGGCCATTTTGTGAAGTGGCAGTGCACGACTTCAGCGATCTTGAGCATTCCATCATCCACATTGAAGGCTCCCTTACCGGGCGTAGCGTGGGCGCTCCGGCCACCAACATGGTCGCCAAGGCCTGGCGGCAGGGCGGCGACAAGGTGCAGGATATCATATCCTATTCCGCCACAACGCCTTCAGGGCAGACGCTCAAGTCGTCCATAAGTTTTTTGCGCACCAGCGAGGGCACGGTCATCGGGGCTGTGTGTATACATTTTGACCTGACGGACCTTGAACGCTTTCAGGGTGTTTTGCACGCCCTGCTGCGCTTTGAAAACGCCCCCGGAAAAGAAATGAGCGAGGCCTTTCCCTCCTGCCTTGGCGAAACCAGCGAAGCCATCATTGAAACGGCCATTCGCAGGGCGGGCAAGCACCCCGCCACCATGACAAGAGAAGAAAAAATGAATTTTGTGCGGATAATGGATGAAGAAGGGGCCTTTCTGCTCAAGGGGATGGTGCAGTATCTGGCCAAGGCCATGCGTGTGTCCATTTATACCGTGTATAACTACATGCGACAGGTCAAGGAGGATGCCCAACGTGAGACATCGGCCAATTAAGCTTTGTCCTGCAACAAAAATGAGTCGAATGGCAGAATCCCCACCCGGACCATGCCTTTCAGCGCCTTTTGTTCCTCAAAACTGACGCGCCGCGTCAAACCTACATCCTCACCACAAGCGCCATCAGCCCGCACTGCACTATCACGGCCACCGCAAAGGCCAACCACTTTGCGCCACGCCCAAGCCCTGCAGGGGGGCACCCCGAGCGCATGGCCCATGCTCCCTGAAGAATGCGCTTGAACGGCCATACCAGCGCCAGCGCCAGCCACAGCAGCCCCGCACACGTGAAATAGCGAATATCACCTATTGCCCAAAAACGCTCCAAAACCTCACCCAGGTCTATCTGATTGGCACTATACGCGCGGCCGATGCCTTCAACGGTGTCCAGAACCGCCACGTCGCTGAATACAATACCCACCGCCGCAAACAGGCCCACAAGCACAACCAGCAACAAAAAAAACAGCCAGAATGTGTGCAATTGCCATTGGGCATGGCACGTTGAAACAATATTTTGGCGCACTGCGGCCCTGTGACGCAAGATGAAAGCAACTTCCAGCACAGGCAGAGGCAACAGGCCAAGCATCGGCAGCCACAAGGCAAAAGCGCCGCCAGCCAGACAAATATACCCGGCCCAGAACAACCCTGGCGTTAGTATTTTGTCTGTGGGCATGGCTCCTCCCGCAAAAAAAGCCTGTTCTGCATACTGCGACACCATATTCGCACGCCGCCCCGCCAGGGGCAAGCACCCGCACTGGATTGTAAGGGAGGCGATTTCTTTGTGCGTGGGGTTGTTTTTGGGGGAGGGCTCCTTTTGAAAAAGGGGGCCTCCCCCAAAAACAATCCTTAAATCGAAACCGCCCGAGGTCAGGTAACGTCGGGCGGTTTCGGTATATTCTGTTTCTCGCGGTTTGCCGTCGCTGAAGGGATGTTGACCTGCAGCGGCCTGCTTCAGTTTTTTATGCCTCGCAGCGGCGACCGTTTTTGCAATGTTTTTGCCTGCGCCGGGCAATGCCCCCGGCACCTGTGCCTTGCCTTCTATTCAGCAAACAGGCTCTTTTTAAGGAACGAATCCACCTTGTCGTTATTGCCGGTGATGGAGTCATAGGCGGTCTGAAGTGAAGCGGGCCATTCTTTGTCGCTGGCGTCGCTCATGAACATCATGAGGTACTCATTGTCGCCCATCACATCAACATTCATAAGGATGCCGTTGTTGGTGACCGTGAAATTCCAGCCGCCGTCCTCGTCAGGTTCGGGGGTCGTGCCCTTCATCTGTTTTGAAAGCTTGGCCGCATAATCCTTGTCTGAAAGATTTTTGGCTTCGCTCTTGGTAAAAAGGGCAATGGCAAAGAGGGCCTCTTTCGAGGCGCTAACGGTCACGGTGCCGTTGCTTTCCTGAACTTTGCAGGCGGGGGGCACATCTATGCTGAAATGGGTGAACTTCATTTCCTTGGCCTGAGAGGCCGGGGCCAGGGCCAGAAAAACCAGACAGCAAACGGAGAGCATGAGAAATTTTTTCAGCATTTCGTCCTCCTGTAATACGGGCGTTGCTGGGCAAGCATTCTCATGCTGTTCAGGATTTGTCCATAAAAAAATATTGCGACAAAAACTCAATTAATCAAGAGGCTTTGCCTGTTGTTGCGTGGTGAGCAGCTTGTGTAGCAGGGGGGCCAGCTCAGGTCTTTTGCTTTGCAGTGAAGTGAAGGCGGTCTTGATGTCTTCGGGCCAGTCTGCCCTGTTTTGATCGGTAAAAAGCTCCATCACATGGCTGTCATTTTCCATGACCAGCACGTTGAAGGGCACCATGGCGATTTTTACAAAAAAGCCCCAACCGTCTTCGCCCACCTTGCCAACAGGCTGGCCACTGATGCTTTTGGACAGGTTTTTGGCGTATTCTTCCAAAGAAATGTCTTTGTTACGCTCAACGACGTTGAGGGTGAAAAAGTGGTCCGTTTCGTTAACCACAAAGACCGCCCCATCGCGCGTCGTGAAGTTGCAGCTATCTGGAATATCAATGGTCACAAAGGCCAGGTCATAATTTTTGGCGGCGGCGTGAGTGGCAAACGTGGGCAGGCTCAGGGTCAGCAGAAGCAAAATGAAAAAACGCTTGTACAGCATCAGATGTTCTCCGGGGCGCAGGGCCGAGAGGTTTATAAAAGCCTGTTACCAGAAAATTCCTTTCTGTGAGGTGAAAAGGCTTTGAGTGTGTGGCCCGGCCCTGCGTGGAACCGGTACATTCCACACAAGGCAGGCCGCTGCAAAATGTTCGTTCTAAAACTGGTACAAAAAGGCTGGCGTGCGCGGATCAGACTGCCCACCAGCGGACGACAAGCCCACAAGGGCGGCAAGGCCGTTGATGCCTTCCGCATCCAGACCGAGCATGGCCGTGAGGCCGCGTCCAAGCCAGGAGCCTTCCTTGGGGCGCGTCAGCAGTTTGCGCTCAACGGACACTCCGGTTTTTTGGGCCAGCCAGCGCAGCGCCTGATCACGCCCGCCCATTTCATCCACAAGGCCAAGCTTGAGCGCCTCCTGCCCGGTGTAGACCTTGCCGGTGGCCAGCTTTACCACCTGTTCGCGGGGCATGTTGCGCCCTTGGGCCACAATGTCCACAAACTGGTTGTACATGTCGCCCAGCAGACCCTGAAAATAGGCCCGCTGGTCTGCCGTCATGGGCCGCATGTATGAGGCGGCATCCTTGTAGGAGCCAACCACAAGGGTTTCCTGACCAACGCCGACTTTGTCCATAAGGCCTTGAAGCTGGGGCACGTCCATGCGCACGCCAATGGAGCCGGTGACCGTGGATGGGTTGGCGAATACGCGCTGCCCGGCCATACTTACCATAAGGCCGCCAGACGCCGCCACAGACCCCATGCTCACAGCCACGGGCATTTTTTGCGCGAGCCCCTTCAGGGCGTCGTAAACCTCTTGTGAAGCTGCCGCGCCGCCGCCGGGCGAGTCCACCCGAACGAGAACGCCCTTGACCGAAGGATTGTGCGCTAGCTTGCGCAGCCATTCCAGCGTGGGTTCCACGTTGAGTATGGGGCCGTTGACCGTGACCAGGGCGATCTGGTCGCCCGCTGTGAGTGCGCCGTCCTCTGTGACCTTGGCAATAAAGCCTCCCAGCAGGCCAAAAAGCAGCACTATGCCGCCCCAGAAGAAGATGGGGTGACGTTTGCGGAAGGGGCGGTGCAGCAGGGTTTTCCAGACGTCTGCGGGAATCTGCGCCAGAGGGCAGGCCGTGGCGCAAGGGGCACCCTGTGCGGACAGCGGGGCAGCCTGGGGGGCAGCCTGGGGCGCGCACGGAGCGGTACTGCTGCCGTTGGCTGGCGGGGGAACGGCCCCCGTCATGGACAGGGGCTCGTCATTATAATCTTTTTCAGTCACTTTTTAATCCTTCTGCAAAGCGGGCCAGAGGCGTTTTTTACCGTTCTGCGGCACGAAGCGTTTGCTATTTGGGCTGCATGGGTTCGGGCCACATTTCGGCGGCCTGTTCACGCAGCAGGTATTTTTGGATTTTGCCACTGGCTGTCAGCGGAAAACCGTCAATCATTGCAATGTATTTGGGGATTTTGAACCAGGCTATCTTGCCCCGGCAAAAATCACGCACGTCTTCGGGCAGAATTTCCATGCCAGGCCGCGGAATGATGAAGGCTGCCACTTCTTCACCATACTTTAAGCTGGGCAAGGCCACCACCTGCACGTCCAGCACGCCGGGCATGCCCATAAGATATTCTTCTACCTCACGGGGATACACGTTTTCACCGCCGCGGATAATCATATCCTTGATACGGCCCGTGATGCGCAAATAGCCGTCTTCGTCCATCACGCCC
>JAQVZK010000090.1 GCA_028708195.1 Desulfovibrio sp. | reverse complement strand
GGACTCTCGCCGAAGGCCGTCAGCCTGCCACGGCAGAACCGCTGGTGCTGGGTATCACCCAGGCTTCGCTGACAACCTCTTCCTTCATCTCGGCGGCTTCCTTCCAGGAAACCACCAAGGTGCTCACAGAAGCCTCGCTCAAAGGCAAGATGGACTACCTGCGCGGCCTCAAAGAAAACGTCATTGTTGGCCGCCTGATTCCTGCCGGAACAGGCTACCGCGAATACGTCAACGGGGACATCGTAGTGCCAGAACAGAAAGAACGTCCCGACAAGTTCCTTGAAGAGCTTGAAGACAACCCGATTCTGGTTGATCTGAATAACTAGAACAGATGAGCTTTGAAGGGCTTTGGGGGCAGTTTTTTCAACAAGACCACTACCTCAAAGGCCATCTGCTCAAGACTAGCTGATATAAAAAAGCGCAGGGTTTCCGCCCTGCGCTTTTTTTGTGCCTGCCGCAAACGTACAAAAAACTGCTTGCGTTTCAAAATAAAAAATTGACGGCTTCGGCAACAAGCATATTTGCCTTCACACACGCTTTTGTCTTAACAAGACGATTACATTCGTATTGCACTGATTTTTAAGTAGTTACTCAGCCTCCCCCACCTTATTTCTGCTGCCTCCAGGCGACCTGAAAAGGTGTACTTCGCGCATGCCCACACTAAAAATCCCCCCAATTTGGGCAAAATGCCTGCCAAAAGCCGCCTAGAACGTGAAAATATTCCCAATTAAATAAATACTGTAATATTAGCGTATTACATGTTTTTCTTTTCATTACAAAAAATACGTAAATAACAGTTAGCTGCAAAAACTCTGTGCCTTGCTTTCTGAAAGACAACTCCAAGGCTGCAGTACTGCGCCCCATCAGACATGCCCATATTTCAACTATAGTGGTTTTTATAAATAATTACACACAACTGCAAACTATATGCAATCGCTAAGTAACTAATTGTGCAATCAAACTATAATTTAGCCAAAAAGTATGAATTTGCACTGCAAGTAAGCAATTTTTACATTACTAAAACTGCACGCTTGTGACCAAAATACTATATTCAATAAGTCCACTTTTATAGCTAACAAACTAATATAGTTATAATTTTTTGACGCAAAAATACGCAAACATTATTGACTCAGTATTTTTAATATAATATTTATTTTGTATTGATTAAGTAGATCAAGAATGTGAATGTTTAATTGCTCTTTATTAGTGCCTCATATACAATGGGGCGTAACCGCGAGTGACGCAAGGGGGTTGCCATGTCTGCCTTATCAGAACGTGAGTACCTGGCGGAAGAAATTTGCGAACTGTATTCAAAGCTTGCTGGTGACGCGTATGCGGAAGACCTTAACCGGGCCAAGGATCTGGCGCAGGGCGATGCCCCCCACGATCACTGGCTGCAAACTAACCGGCTGGACTATGAATCGCGCCTTTTTCTCTACCTTGCGGCGGCTTACGCCATGAGGTGCCTGAAGAATGAGCCTTACAAGTGCGCAGTCTTTATGCGCAACGCGGCAGAAGCGCTCCATAAGGCAAAGTCATAACTAAGCACAAAACCAGGGGAAATCCCGATGCATGGGCTCGGGATTTCCTTATAATTTGCGCCCGGCCTGGTTAGTACGGGGCAACATCATCAGGATTATGTCAGGAGTAAGGACTCACCATGCAGGAAAAAACCGTCAGATTCAGAATCATTCTCCCCTGCTTGCTGTTTTTGACCCTAGGCCTGGTGCTGTCTTCGGGCGAGGCCCTGGGTGAAGGGCGCATCCCTTTCACCTACCCGCCTTTCAGTGCCAAAAAGATGCCCACAGTCTTCTTCACTCACGATCAACACATTGCCTATCTCGAAGCCAAAGGACAGGACTGCACAACCTGCCATCACATGACAGATGAAGGCCTTGCCGAATCTTTCATGAACGTTCGTAACATTGCCCCCAAAAAGCAGATGGACTACCTGCACGCGACCTGTACCGAGTGCCACGTCAAACTCGCCAAAGGCCCCAGACTTGTGGACTGTCGGGTTTGCCATAGCGAACGCATTGCATCTGAGCATGCCGCCAAAAAATAACCGGTTGCTCTTGTATCAGACTGAATGAACGTAGGAGGCAAATCAGATGCTTGATTTTATCACCGGACCTTTGTTTGTCATTTCTCTTGTCATATTTGTGGTGGGCATGCTGGCCCGCATATTTCTGTATGTACGGGGCCTTGACTGGCGGCTTGAGCGTGTGGCCTACCGCCACCATGTTGAGCGCTCTGTTCCTGGCGCACTGGCATCAGTCTTCAAATGGCTGATCCCGGGCGGAACCGATGGCTGGCGGGCCCAGCCTGTAGCTGCAGTTCTATTTTTTCTTTTGCATTTTGGCGCTGTGCTTGTGCCACTCTTTTTGCTCGGGCATACGGTTATGCTTGAGCGCTATGCGGGCATAACCCTGCCCTCACTGCCGGGAACTCTGGCCGATATTCTTTCTGTAGCGAGCCTTGTTGCCATTGTGCTGCTGGGCGTGCGCCGCATGATATCACCCGCCCTTCGCCAGCTGAACAGCCGTGCAGACTGGCTCATACTTATCTTGACACTTCTGCCCTTTGCCACTGGCTTGATAGCCCGTCTGGACACGCCAGCCTATCAAAGCTGGATGGTGTTGCACGTGCTGAGCGGCGAACTTTTTCTTATTCTGGCTCCATTTACCAAGCTTTCACACATAGTTCTCTTCTTCATGTCACGCGCCCAGATCGGAATGGATTTTGCCATCAAAAGAGGTGGAGCAACCCGCGGTGGCGCATTCCCCTGGTAAGTCGGCAAACTGTATCATTATTTTCGCCTGAAAGGAGCGGATTATGTCTGAATTGCTTTGCACCCCCACCCCTGTCACTACCAAGGAAGGCATTCTTGAATTGCTGAAGGACAAGGCAGGGGCGCAATACTACAGCCAGATGAAAGAAATGAAAGTGGATCAGGCTGCCCTTGCCCGTGATCTTGAGCAGACCTGTAAATCTCGCACTCGTACATGGCTCAATGTCTGCGCGCATTGTGCCATGTGCGGCGACAGCTGCTTTTTTTACAGAACCAACAACAATGACCCCACCCAGATTCCATCATACAAGATTCAGGCGACTCTGGGCGAGCTGTTACGCTGCAAGGGCAAGGTTGATACTGAGTTCATGATCAAGTGTATGGACGCGGCCTGGGGCAAATGCACCTGTTGCAACCGCTGCGCCGTCTATTGCCCGCACGGCATAGATACGGGCGTCATGTTCAGCTACTTGCGCGGCATTCTCTTCAAGCATGGGTTCATACCGTGGGAAATGAAGATCGGCTCGGGCATGCACCGTGTGTTTGGCGCACAAATGGACGTGAGCGAAGAAGACTGGCTTGAAACCTGCGAATGGATGGTGGAAGAACAGCAGGACGAATGGCCCGACCTCGAAATTCCTGTGGAAAAAGAGCATGCGGATGTCATGTATATCCTCAATGCCCGCGAGGTTAAGCACTATCCGGAAGACATCGCTCTGGCCGCAATTCTCTTTCACGTCACAGATACCGACTGGACCGTGCCGCGCGAAGGGTGGGAAAACACTTCATTGACGATGTTTGCCGGCGACTGGGAAGGTTGCGCGCAGAACGTCAAGCGCATTTACGCAGCCATAGACCGCATCAAGCCCAAGGTGGTTGTGGGAACAGAATGTGGGCATGCCCACCGCGCAACCGTGGTGGAAGGCCCATATTGGGCTGGGCGCGAAAGCGGTGACCCGCCAGTGCGCTTCATGCACTATGTGGAATGGGTGGCCGAAATGCTGCGCACTGGCAAACTCAAGATTGATCCGACAAAAAAAATCAAGGTACCTTGTACCCTGCAAGACTCCTGCAACTATGTGCGCAATGACGGGCTTGGCAGCGCCACGCGGGAGATCATGTCCTACATAGCTGAAGACTTTAGAGAAATGGACCCCAAGGGCGACCATAACTTCTGTTGCGGCGGCGGCGGCGGCCTAAACGGTATTGGCATATACCGCAAAGAACGCAATGTGGGCCTTAAAAACAAGCTGGACCAGATCAGGGCTACCGGGGCAGAGATGGTTGTCACCCCCTGTCACAACTGCTGGGACGCCATCCGCGACATGATGGAAGTATACGAGGAGCACAATATCAAGTGGTCCTTCCTCAAGCCACTCTTGGCAGATATGATAATTGTGCCTCCCCACATTCGCCATAATGAGCCGGAGTAGCACAGTGTCAGCAGAGAAACGGCGTTTTTGTCCTTTAACGACCGAACCTCTGCTTTACATGGGCCGTTAACGCCCGTTGGCCGGGCAAATACCCCATTGCCCGGCCAACAATAAAGGCTCTTCTGCGCGGGGTGGCGCAGCTGAAAACTCAGAGGCGATTTGTGCTCTGTATGCGGACAGCGTGGTACTGCTAGCAGGCCACGGCTGCAGAAACAGCGCCCAACAGCGTTTCACCCGAGCAGTTTTTGTTCAATACGGGTACGCCGGTACCAAAGCATACAGGCCTTGGGCCCACATCAGTACAGACAATAGCCGGAATGTCACGGGTTTGCGAATGCCTGCGCAGGCGACTGTACATGATGGTCCCTGAAGTGCCTTCAAGATCAACATCAAAGATGATGCAGTCGGGCTTGAGGTCATTGACCATATTCAAGCTTTCATCACAACTACAGGCAACGCTTACCTGATAGTTAGACTGACGTAAGACCTGCGATATCCTGTTTTGGCTTGCGGCATCGCTGTCTACCAAGAGAATATGCTTTTGCATTGGAGCCTCCGGGTTCGGATTCTGGGCGTCTTGAGGTTGTATGGTCTGTCTTTCGTCGCGCGCCTGGGCGATGGGCAAACCCAGCACTCTGGCGAACAGAACTCAGGGTCACTGAGTCCAGAGAATTGTGCAGGGTCATGGCGGCCTTGTCCCAAACATCAAAGGCAGCTTTGCCAGCAGGGGCTTCGCTGTTAACGCCTGGCAGAGTTATGCCCCCTTCCACAGCGCTAATGATGTCTGCAAGGGTGATGGCGTCGGGGTTGCGGGCAAGCATATGGCCCCCGGCAATACCCCGTACACTTTTGACAATGCCCTCAGCCTGCAGCAAGCGCATAATTTTTTGCACAAATTTCTCAGAAATGCCTGTACATGCCGCGAGCTCAGAGGCAGATGCGGGGATGGCCTGATCTTGTTCAGAAAGGCACAACAGCAAATGCAGCGCATGGCAGGCCATTGTTGAAATACGCATATTTATTCCTTATTTTGCTGGAGGCAATAAAGTTTACGATACTGGATAGGTCTAATTTAGACTGCTTTACTCATGATTCTTATCTCAAGCGACTTTGGGCGTCAAGCGGCTCTGCGCAAGAGACTTTTTGACATCGCCAAGGCCGCAGGAGCACAAAACTAGTGTGTGAAGTCTTTCGCAAACGACATGGCGAGAAAAAAAAGTAATATCATAATTGCTACTATGATGTTACTATTTACAGGATTCAATTTTGTTTTCCAAAAAAACTTTTGTCTAAAGATGATGCGACTATCGTCCTCTTTTGATTTCCCCTTTTACTACTTTTTCGCGGGGGATTCGCAATGAAGCTTTCAGCAAAAACGCGCTATGCAGCCCGTATCCTGCTTTATTTGGCCAAGAATGGGCTTGAAACACCAATATCCTCAAGCTTATTGGCAAACAAAACTGGCATAAGCTCTCAGTTTATTGAACAGATCCTGCGCCAGCTACGTCTGGCTGGTATTACTGGTAGCGTCCGTGGTGCCAAGGGCGGGCACGTCCTCTTACGCAAACCAGAGGATCTTACCTTTGGCAGTATTGTCCAGTTGATGGAGGGGGGCATTGAGTTGAGCAGCTGCCTTGAAAAGCCCGGACAGTGTTCGCGGTTTGAGGGCTGCGAGGTACGCAAAGCCTGGGAAAGCCTTCAGGCGACCCTGGACGGTGTGTTTGAATCCATTACCTTGCGCGACCTCATGCACGACGACCGCCTTTTGCGCTGACATGTTGAAAGCTTTTTTCTGGGCGCAGATGGTTGATGCTCGACTGATGTGCCAAGTACAGCACACGACATTTTCGCATTGATCTGTTCAACACGTCTTTGGTGAGCCCGCCCGCTGCCGCGGCGTGTTCCACACACAGCTTTTCTTTATTTCTCTTTCACGCATCTTCAACACAGCGAAGGGCCACCTTGCCAGTGGCCCTTGACCATTTCACGCGGCCGGCCACAGGCAAAGGTAACTACAATTGCATAGCAATACCATGCCAGTAAAAACATACTTCCGTTATCATTAACATTTTTTTATTATTTAATGGTGACTCTGGTTAATTGACATTTGGTAGTTTTCTATATCTATGTGGTACTATAGATTTTAATATCTTATCCAAACCTATTTTCATAGTATTTTAGTATATTTTAAACATACAAATTCAATATGAAAATCTTTCTTTCAGATTTTCCACATGCAAAAAAAATTTTTCCTTGCCAAAAACACTTTTTTTAGTCTTAATATACCTGATTTACTTAAATAAAACTATGTCAATCATGATTAAAATCATCGTGATGAATCCCTATGAAATCTTTGCAATATTTTTATATTTTAGGTATCAGGAGTGCCATCGGGCGACTTAATTTCATAGCCTTTTGTGATGAATTCTTTCCAGAGAATCTCACCACAACTGCTCGCGCGGTAATTATTAAGGAGAGGTTGCAAGGCAAGCAGACGCATGCCGGACTTTTTACGGCGCACGGCCGGGCCGGGCCCGTCGAACCCACGTTCCAGCGGCATCTTGACCCTACGGGAGAAAACGCATGACCATTTTGTTTTACATTTTGGGCTATTTGGCGGTAGCCGGCTTCATTTGCATGGCCTACTTGAAAATCAGGTCTTACATGGCGGCCAGTCCGCTGCATGTGCGCTGGGAGCTTTATCCGGTTCCCCACGAGGGCACAGAAAAGGCGGCCTACGGCGGCAGCTTTATGGAAGAAAAAGACTGGTGGACCAAACCGCGCCATATTTCACACTGGGGCGACATCAAGGGCATTCTGACCGAAGTGCTCTTTCTGCACGCCACCTTTGAGCACAACCTCAAATTGTGGGTGCGCACCTATCCCTTCCACGTGGGCATGTACATGCTCATGGGCGGCACCATCATCGTTCTTTTCGCCGTCATTGCCCAGATTTTTGGTCTGAACCCGCAGGGCGGCTTCATGATTTTTGTGGGTAACGTCATCAACGCCGTGGTGCTGGTTGGCGCGCTGTGCATCGTCATCGGCGGCATCGGCCTTATTGAGCGCCGCCTCAATGATGACGGCCTGCGCCGTTACAGCACGCCCGAGCACTACCTCAACCTGGGCGTCTTTGTACTCTTTGGCCTGCTTGGGCTGGCTGCCTGGGCCGTTGCCCCCTCGTACTTTGATCTGGCCCGCACCTTTATTTACAACCTGCTTACCTTAAACTTCGCCCCGCAAACCAGCACGCTTTTCAGCCTGCACCTGCTGCTGGGCTTCTTCCTGCTCATCTGGATTCCCATGACCAACATGGGTCACCTGATCATGAAATATTTCATGTACCACGACATCCGCTGGGGCGATGAACCCACGACCAGCAGCGAAGCGAACAAGAAAAAAATCCTTGAGGCCCTCAAGTTCAATGTGACTTGGTCGGCCAAGCATATCGCTGGTGATGGCACCCCCAAGACATGGGTAGACGTTGCCACAACCAACCCCACAGAAAAGAAAGAAGACTAGGGAGTTCAGATATGAAAGACAATCTCCATTTGACTGACGTCTCTACCGTCGACGGGCAGATGGTCAGCATTGACCTGAAGGAAATTCCTGAGCTGTCCGTGGATATGCATACCATGCCCTGGAAGCCCTTCACCGATGAACAGAAGGAAAACACGGCCTGCATCCTTGATGAAGTCACCGTTCTGAATATTCCCAAGCCCAAAAACCGTGAAGAAGAGGAAGACCTGGTCAACAAGTTCCTCGACGGTATGCGCAAGCTGTTCACCAAGGAAAACAACTGGACCTTCCTGCCCATGCTTGAAACCAGCATGGACAACTGCGTTCAGTGCAACTCCTGTTCTGAAGCCTGTCATCTTTTTGAAATGTCAGGCGAAAACGAAATGTACCGTCCCAATTTCCGCTCCGAGATCTTTCGCCGTATTTACAAGCAGTATGTGAAGAAAGAGCCTCTGGCCAAATGGCGTTACGGCGACATGCATCTCAACTGGAAGACCGTGGCCCGCCTGGGCGAACTGGCCTATCGCTGTAATCTTTGCCGCCGTTGCGCCCAGACCTGCCCCATTGGTGTGGATAACGCCCTGCTGGCCCGCGAAATTCGCAAACTTTTCAGCCAGGAAATGGGCATCTACCCCCGCGAACTGCACGAACGCGGCACCATGAACCACATGCAGGCGGGTTCCTCCACGGGCATGACGCCTGGAGTGGTGAAAGAAAACGTTGAGTTTATTGACGAGGACTACACCGAAATCACCGGCGTGGGCATCGAAACGCCCTTTGACGTGCAGGGCGCAGACATCATGCTGCTACACAATGCCGGTGAAATCATGGCATGGCCTGAAAACA
>JAQVZK010000089.1 GCA_028708195.1 Desulfovibrio sp. | reverse complement strand
GAAGCAATTTTGCTGATTTTATGTCGTTAACAAGGCTGGTTGTGAAGCTGGCAGGGGAGAATGCGTTGGCCAAACAGGGGCATGTGTTGCCTGTGCCCCTGTTTGGCTGGTGTGATGCGGGTCAGCTTTTGAAATTTTTGGCTGCAAAATCCCAATTGACGAGCTTTTCAAAGAAAGCTTCGATGAACTTGGGGCGGGCATTGCGGTAGTCAATGTAGTAGGCGTGTTCCCACACATCAATAGTCAAAATGGGGGTGTCGCCCGTACGCAGGGGGTTGCCCGCAGCGCCCAGGTTCTGAATTTCAAGGCCGCCAGTGGAGTTTTTGGCAAGGTATGTCCAGCCTGAGCCAAAATTGCCGGCAGCCTTGCCAGAAAAATCTTCCTTGAACTTGTCAAAGCTGCCCCACTGTCCGGTGATGGCATCGGCCAATGCACCTGCGGGTTTTCCCCCGCCTTGGGGTTTAAGACAGCTCCAAAAAAAGGTGTGATTCCATACTTGCGCGGCATTGTTGTAAATACCTGAAGGAGGAGCTTTTTTGATTATGTCCTCCAGCGACATGTCTTTATACTCCGTACCCTCCTGAAGGTTATTCAGATTGGTTACATAGGCTCTATGATGTTTGCCATAGTGATATTCCATTGTTTCCAGAGAGATGGCTGGTGCCAGGGCATCCATCGCGTAGGGAAGATCGGGCAGAATGCGTTCCATTTTTTTACTCCGTATGATGTGGGTTCACGTTGGAAAATAGACAGGACAACTCTTTCTCCCCAAAAATATTCCACCTAATAAAATCATAGCACCTGGCAATAGATACTTCAATGTTTCGTTGTCGCGGATTTGAAAACTGCGACCTTGCAATGCCATAAAGATGAATGGTCAGTATTATTAGTGTGTTGGCAATGATGTCGGAGTGCGCAGCCTGAGCACAGGCGCGCATGGCCTGAGCATGCCACTATAAAAAGGGAGCGCCACAAACCGGTGGGACGCAGTTGCCAGAAAGCGGCAAGCCCAGGCCGAGCCTGGTGTAAATCGTTCAGAGGGCAGGGGCCGCGGGGGAAGCCGGGACGCAGAGGAGTATGCCGCGGGTAAAGCCGGGCCGCGCGGGCATGGTCTTGTGGGGCATCCGGTAAAAACATGCAAAAACCCCTTTGAAGCAGAGCCTCAAAGGGGATGTTGACCTTGGCCGTCAGGCCTGGTTGTATCTTATGGCGGAGACGTATAGGGGT
Source organism: Desulfovibrio sp. (assembly GCA_028708195.1). Taxonomy (GTDB): domain Bacteria; phylum Desulfobacterota; class Desulfovibrionia; order Desulfovibrionales; family Desulfovibrionaceae; genus Desulfovibrio. The sequence goes on along the minus strand of JAQVZK010000089.1, from coordinate 7,429 downwards.
CGAACCTACCGCAGACGGTAAAGCCTGCCACCGGTTTTGAAGACCGGGCGCCACACCGGTGACGAAACGTCTCCTCATAATTGCCCGTATGTTAAGCGAAAAGAAAAAAACTCGCAAGTGCGGGAAATATTGTCAACAAAGTGCCTTCTTGCCCATTGCCAAATGATAACCGAGCATTATATGTGGAAAAACGTATTGCCGGTGACCGGTGGAATTCGTCCATTTGACAGCGGCCACATGCAGGTAGTATTTCTTGCCTGCGTGGGCCAATATTAAGGTCCTGGCCATGCGCTGCCGCGCACGGAAAACGTATACGGAGGCAATGTTGAACCAGATGAGTCGCAACCTGATGCTATGGGCCATTATCGTCCTGGCGATGGTTATGCTTTTTAATATGTTCCAGCAGCCGCAGAGCGCAATGCAGCGACTGCCTTATTCAGATTTTCTGAGTCAGGTAGACGGCGGGCAGATATTATCTGTCACCATGCAAGGGCACACGCTTACAGGCAAAACATCAGACGGCAAGACTGTGCAGACATATGCTCCACAGGATCTGGGTCTGGTCAACCGTCTCATCGAAAAAAAGGTAGAGGTCAAGGCAGAGCCGCCTGAAGAGCAGCCCTGGTACATGACCCTGCTGGTTTCGTGGTTTCCCATGCTGCTTCTTGTGGGCGTGTGGATTTTCTTTATGCGTCAGATGCAGGGCGGCGGCGGTAAGGCCATGAATTTTGGCCGGTCGCGTGCGCGCATGCTCAATCAGGACAGCGTAAGGGTCACCTTTGCCGACGTGGCTGGCATAGATGAAGCCAAGGATGAGCTGGCCGAAGTTGTCGAATTTTTGTCCAATCCCAAAAAGTTTACCCGCCTTGGTGGGCGTATCCCCAAGGGCGTGTTGCTTGTGGGGCCTCCTGGCACGGGCAAGACTTTACTTGCGCGCGCGGTTGCCGGTGAGGCGGGCGTGCCCTTCTTTTCCATCTCGGGCTCAGACTTTGTTGTAATGTTCGTGGGCGTGGGCGCTTCTCGCGTGCGCGACCTTTTTGTGCAGGGCAAAAAAAATGCCCCCTGCCTTATCTTTATTGACGAAACTGACGCTGTGGGCCGCCAGCGCGGAGCCGGGCTTGGCGGTGGTCACGATGAGCGCGAACAGACGCTGAACCAGATGCTGGTCGAAATGGACGGCTTTGAAAGCAATGAGGGTGTTATTCTTATTGCCGCCACAAACCGTCCTGATGTGCTGGACCCGGCCCTGCTGCGTCCCGGCCGCTTTGACCGGCAGGTTGTCGTACCCACGCCAGACCTGCGTGGTCGCCGTCGCATCCTTGAAGTGCACACCAAGCGTACGCCTTTGTCGGGCGACGTGGACCTGGAAGTGCTGGCGCGCGGTACACCGGGCTTTTCTGGTGCTGATCTGGAAAACCTGGTCAATGAGGCTGCTCTTCAGGCCGCCAAGCTGAATCAGGACAGACTGGATATGCAAGATTTTGAATACGCCAAGGACAAAGTGCTCATGGGGCGCGAACGTCGCAGCCTTATTTTGTCTGACGATGAAAAGCGCATTACGGCTTATCATGAGGGCGGTCACGCCTTGGCGGCCCGCCTGCTGCCCGGGTCCGACCCGGTGCACAAGATCACCATCATCCCGCGTGGCCGCGCTCTGGGCGTGACCATGCAGTTGCCAGAAGAAGACCGCCACGGCTACTCGCGTTCTTTTCTACGCAACAATCTGGTGGTGCTGCTGGGTGGCCGGGTGGCCGAAGAAATCATTTTTGATGACATCACCACCGGCGCTTCCAACGACATTGAACGTGTTACCCGCATGGCCCGTAAAATGGTGTGCGAGTGGGGCATGAGCGATGCTATTGGTACCCTTGCCATTGGTGAAACCGGTGAAGAGGTCTTTATTGGGCGTGAGTGGGTGCAGAACAAGAACTTCAGCGAAGACACCGCTCGCCTTGTGGATTCGGAAGTAAAGCGCATTGTGGACGAAGCGCACGAGCGCTGTCGCGAACTGCTCAAAGACAATGAAGAAGCTCTGCACCGTATTGCCCGCGCCCTGCTGGACCGCGAAACCATCACCGGGGCGGAGCTTGAACTTCTGATGGAAGACAAGGAACTGCCGCCACTGGATGGCAACGGCAAGCCCATGAAATATTCTGAAGCGCCCAGCCGCCCGAGCAAGGGCAGCGGAAACAATGCTGCGGCAGACACCAAGGCCGAAGCTCCTGCTGCTGATGTTGATGCTGCAGAATTTACCCTTGAGCCTGACACCACAGACGGTTCCGTTGCTTCTGATGCGGCTCCCACATCCGCTGGGGGCGTTGAGGCAAGGGAAGACAAAGCTGCGGGCCAGAACGGCAATGATGACAATAAGCGATAGAAATAATGGATAATTCATTCCCGGAGGCGTCCCCAGTGGACGCAGCCTGGCATGTCATGGGGGGGCGGGCGCTAAAAACGCCTTCCCCCTTTGGCATTATGGGCATTGTCAATCTTACCCCCGATTCATTTTACGACGGCGGCCTGCATAACAGGGCATTTGCCGGTCTTGAGCATGCTCTGGCCCTGCTGGAACAAGGCGCGGATATTCTGGATCTTGGGGCAGAGTCTTCCCGCCCTGGTGCGACGGAGCTGCCGCCAAGTGAAGAAATGCAGCGCATTACACCTGTTCTTGCGGGGCTGCGCAACCGTGCGCCCTGGGCCGCTGTTTCAGTGGACACCTATCATGCGGCCACGGCGGCGTCTGTTCTGGAGCAGGGGGCTGTTATTATCAATGATATTTCGGCCTGTGCTTTTGACCCTGGGTTGCTTGACGTGCTTGTGCAATACAAGCCCGGCTATGTGCTGATGCACAGCCAGGGGCGGCCAGAAACCATGCAGCAGAACCCCAGCTACGATAACGTGCGGCATCAGGTGCAAGCGTTTTTTGAGTACAACCTTGCCCGGCTGGTACGGGCTGGTGTGCCTGAAAACCGCATTGTGCTTGACCCCGGTATCGGGTTTGGCAAAGGTTTGCAGCATAATCTGGAGCTGCTCGCCCATCCGGAGGACTGGCTTGGCTTCGGTCGCCCTGTGCTCATGGCCCTTTCAATGAAATCCGTTTTTGGGGGCTTGCTGCAATTGCCTCCGGCACAGCGTGCCCCCGCCACAATTGCGGCAACAGCCCTTTTGCGAGCCAGGGGAATATTCTGGCACAGGGTGCACCATGTGTCCGAAGCCCGGCAGGCGCTCGCTGTTGCCACCGCGTTCGGCGCTGCCAGCCCCGAGTGAAGCAGGGCGAAGAAATGGCCCGAGATCCTCACATTCAGAAACAGGTCAAGAGCCAGTGAGAAAATCCCGCACCTTTATTACAGTATTTGTGACAAGCTTGTGCTGTTGCTTACTGGCCGTGTTTTTTCTTGTGCAGCGTCGTATAGAGGTGGAGTTCTCCCGCCTGGAAAATATCATTCTGGCCCAGAGGGATGACCTCAAGACAGAATTGACCAGCCTGCTGTTCAAAACACAGATACTGGCTGCCCTTGTTGTGCAAAATGACGGGCAGGTTGCCGGGTTTGATGAAGTTGTTAAAGTCATTGGCGACAACGATAGGGTTGATAGCCTCACATTGGCCCCAGGCGGCGTGATCTCTTATGTTTATCCGCTTGAGGGACACGAGAACCTGTTGGGGATGAACCTGCTTGATTCATCTGAGGATGGAACCGCGTTTGCCCCCAGAGTTACTGCTGGCATCAGCCTTTATGGCCCGCATGAGCAGCCAGACGGCAGATCTGTGCTGACAGGGCGGCTGCCTGTTTTTTTGAAGGATGCCGAGGGAAAACGCAAGTTCTGGGGCTTTACCTCCATAGCGCTTAAATTCCCGCAGATTCTGGATGCCGCAGACCTTGACCTGCTTGAAAAACAGGGGCTGTCGTACGAAATTCTGAAAGTTGATCCCCAAAGTAATGAGTCTGAATCCATTGCTGGCAGTGTCCGTCCCTTTAATGCTAGCGCGCCGCACTTGGTAATGCCTTTGCAGATATTCAACGCGCATTGGTATTTTCGTATTTCTTCGGGCGAAGTCTGGTACAAGTCCGTCGAAAACTGGGTCTATACCTTTTTGGCCTCTGTGCTCAGCCTGCTGCTCGCCTCGCTTGCGCAGCGCAATCGCGACCTGGCCGCTGCCCGACATCGCCTTGAAGAAATGGTGTATAAAGATACCCTTACTGGGGCTTTAAACCGCAGGGGACTTTTTCAGGTTATGGCGGAGCGCGCAAACAGTGATGACAATGAAAAATTTTGTCTGTATTTTATGGATTTGAACCAATTTAAAGCCATTAATGATACCTATGGACATAAGGCTGGTGACCGCGTATTGCAACATTTCGCGGCTGCCATTGTGGCTGTGGCACCTAACGACAGTGTCTTTGCCCGCATGGGTGGTGACGAATTCATTCTGGTACTGTTCTCTGCACGCATCCATGATCAAATATCATCAGGCCTCGCCAGAGCGGCCGCCAACCTGGCAAAGGGTTTGCCCGGCGAAGGGCCCAACGTGCCCATAAGCTTTAGTGTGGGCAAAGCCGAGTATCCTGAAGACGGGCAAACGCTTGACGAACTGCTCTCACAGGCCGATAAGGCCATGTATCAGGATAAGGAGCGCTTCCGGAGGCAAACGCGAATTGCCTTTGGATAAGCCGCGTTGCAACGGCGGGTTGGTTAACGTGTATAAAAAAGGAAAGCTTCGGTCTGTCTGGCCTTATGGCCCTGCGGCCGTTGCCATATGAGTTCTGATACCTTCAGGTCAAGGATCATATACGGTGCTGGACAATATTCCTGTTGAATGGCGCGATCTTCTGGACATAAGCGTGGTCAGCGTGCTTTTGTACCAGGTTATCCAGATGGTACGTGGCTCGCGAGCTTTGGCCGTATTGACCGGCCTTGGATTGCTGACCCTGCTGTTCTTCTTTGCCAAAAGTATGGGGCTGTATACGCTGAGCTGGCTTTTGCAGCACATCTTCAGTTCCCTCTTCATTCTTATTGTCGTCATTTTTCAGTCTGACATCCGGCAGGCTTTGGGCGAAATAGGCACAAAACGCCTGTTCAGGCGAAAGCAGCTCATGAAGGACGGGGTTGAAGAAGTGGTCATGGCCTGTGTAGAGATGGCCCGGCTGCGCGTGGGAGCGCTCATTGTTGTAGAGCGCAGCATGCGGCTTGGCGACATGATCAAGCGCGAAGGCGTGCACGTTGACGCCCAACTCTCACGTCAGTTGCTCATGAATATTTTTTATCCCAAAGCCCCTCTGCACGACGGGGCCGTGGTCATCAGCAAGGGCAGGCTCATGGCTGCCGCCTGCATTCTTCCCCTGGCCGAGGCCAAGGGGCAGAGCTTTGGCACCCGGCACCGGGCAGCTCTTGGGGTAACCTCTGAAAGCGACGCCGTCACTATTGTCGTGTCGGAAGAAAGGGGTGAAATTTCTGTGGCGATGAAAGGCGAACTTATGCGCGCCCTTGACTCCACCCGTCTGCGTGAGGTGCTCAATGAAGTCCTCTAGTTTTTTCCGGCGTGCACCCAACCTGGCGGCCATGCTCGTGGCAGTGCTTGCTGCCGTGAGCATGTGGTATATGGTCAGCGTGCGCGAGCGCGTGGAAGCGCAGCTTGAAGTGACCCTGGATTACTACGGCATACCTGCCAATCTTGTGATAACAGACGGGCTCATAAACAAGGCCATTGTGCGCCTGCGCGGGCCTGAAACCCTGCTGCGGTCTGTGACTCAGGGCAAGCTGATTCAGGCGGTGGACCTTTCGCAAATCAAGAAGGGCGTCACCGTTGTTCCCTTGACGGGCGAACATCTTGGGCCGGTTTTTCGTGCCTTTGAATTGATCGACGTGCAGCCGCCACGCATTGTTATCAAAGCAGATACCTTGATAGAACGCTCGGTGCCCGTGCGCGTTACGGTGGATTCACCACTGCGCAACGGCGCATTGACCGTGGAAAATATCAAAGTCTCCCCGGCCACCGTCATTTTGCGTGGACCAGAGACTGTGGTGCAAGACATAGCCAGTGTGCCCGTGCCCATCATGGCTGACCCCAAGGCGGCGGGCAGTACGGTGCATCAGGTGGTGACGCTTGATACGCCAAGTCTCGTCACGCCCATGCCGCCTACGGTCAAAGTGCAGTACAGCATCACAAGCGGCCGCACAGAAGTGATCCGTAGTTGTAAGATTGAGATCCTGGCTGAAAACCGTCGCCAGTATCTGGTGACCCCGGATAAGGTCAGCGTGCGTGTTGAGGTGCCTGAGGCTCTGGCTAAAAATGCAAGCTATCTTGGGCAACTGGGGGTTACTGTCAGCCCGCCGGATATGGATGAGGGCGAAAGCCGCCCGGTTGAGCTTCGTTTTCGGCTGCCGGAAGGCATGACACTCTTGAACCCCGGCACAGAAGAAGTTACGGTAAGCCGCAAGAAAAAATAGCCCGATCTCCCGGTCAGTTGCGGGAGGCGGAGGCCGCCTTGCGGCCCTGAAGGAGATGGCATGGCCGATCGTCTTTTCGGCACAGATGGTTTACGCGGTACGGTGAATACCTACCCGATGACCGTAGATGTGGCTTTGCGTCTGGGCCTGGCCGCCGGGGTGCGCTTCCGGCGGGGCCAGCATCAGCATAAAGTAGTTATTGGCAAGGATACGCGCCTTTCGGGCTATATGTTTGAATCTGCCCTTACAGCAGGGCTGTGCGCGGCGGGCATGCACGTTATCATGACTGGCCCGCTGCCCACCCCGGCCATTTCTTTTTTGACGCGCAGCATGCGGGCAGACCTTGGCGTGGTTATTTCTGCCTCGCACAATCCTTTTCACGACAATGGCATCAAATTTTTTGATGCCGACGGCTACAAGCTGCCTGATTTCGCCGAAGACGAAATCGCGAGCATGGTGCTGGACGCGGATTTTTCCTGGCCGTTCCCGGACTCCAGAGGGGTGGGGCGGGCCTCCAAGATAGAAGACGCTGGCGGCCGGTATATTGTGTATACCAAGAGCTGCTTTCCTGCCCATCTGACGCTTTCGGGCTTGCGTATCGTTGTCGATTGCGCCAACGGGGCCAGCTACAAGGTTGCTCCTCTGGCTCTGGAAGAACTGGGGGCCGAGGTTTTTCGCATTGGCACCAGCCCTGACGGAACCAATATCAACGAGCACTGCGGCTCGCTCCACCCTGAAGTGGTGGCCGCCAAAGTTCGCGAAGTGCGGGCAGACATTGGCCTTGCCCTGGACGGTGATGCAGACCGCCTTATCGTTGTTGATGAGCACGGCGTCATTCTTGACGGCGATCAGATCATGGCCTTGTGCGCCCAGGCCATGATGGCCAGAGGCGAATTGCCGGGCAATCTGCTGGTGGCCACCGCCATGAGTAATATGGCTCTGGAAATCTTTATGAGTGAGCACGGCGGGCATCTTTTGCGCA
>JAQVZK010000088.1 GCA_028708195.1 Desulfovibrio sp. | reverse complement strand
CAGCCATGAACTGCTGCATGGCAGGCGCGACGGCACACGTCCGCTGCTCAGTTGGCGGCCTTCGGCGGCATGGGCGGCTGGCCTGGCCTGTCTGGCTTTCGTGACTCTGATTCTGGTGTCGCGCAAGGCAACCTTTTTGTATTTTCAATTTTAGAGAGGCGGACACATCATGAGCAAAATTCTCACCGAAACCGCCTATCTTAAACGCTATTTTTGCGTAATGCTGTATCTTGCCCTGGCTGGCGCCTTGCTGGTGCTGCCCTATACCCTGTGGTGGCTCTATAAAAGCGGCGATGTGGGTGTTGAACGTGCGGTGGAAGCACAGTCTGCCGGGCAGTTCGCCATTTTCGGATCGGGCGTTTCGCAAGACTTTGTGGACTACAAGCTGCAACTCTATGCCAAGGTCAAACCAGAAATTGCCGCCGTGGGTTCTTCGCGCGTCATGCAGTTTCGCGGGGCCTATTTTCGCAAATCCTTTCTCAATGTGGGCGGCACGGCTGGCAACCTTTCAGTCCTGCGTTCCACCATTGACGCCATGCTGGACGTACACAGGCCCGAGGCGCTCATTATCGGCCTGGATTTCTGGTGGTTCATGCCCCAATGGCAACCCGATCCTTTCAAGGATGAGCCACCCACCAGCGGCTCCTACAACAGCGGTATGGAAAGCCTGAAAAAGCCCTGGGCCTGGCTGCTTGAAGGAAAAATATCCGTTCACGACCTCATCGCGCCAGTCTTGCTTGAGTCTGCCGGGGGCTTTCGCGCCGGGCGCTACGGCATCATGGCCCAGCAGACCGACGACGGCTTCGGCCCCGATGGATCCTGGTACTATACGGCGGAAACCACAGGACAAAAGCGCCCCTTTGACTATCAGTTTGAAGACACGCTCAAACAGGTGAGCCACGGCATCAAGGCCTTTTTTCAGGCCAAGCCCATTGAAGGCAGCCGCGACCCCGGCGGCATAAGTTCGGCGCATCTGGACGCCTTTGCCGAAATATACTGCCGCCTCAAGGCGCGTGGCGTTGCCACCTTTGTGTTTATTTCGCCCCTGTCGCCCAAGGTGCTGGACGCCATACGCCAGCGCGAGGCGGGGTATCCGCATCTTTTCCACCTGCGCGAAGCCCTGCTGGCACGCGGCATTGACGTCATCGACTTTACGGACCCGCGCACCTTCGGTTCCAGTGATTGCGAATTTGTTGACGGCTTCCACGGGGGCGAAGTAACCTACGTCCGCATGCTGCGGGATATGGCCGACCGCTGGCCCGCCCTGCTGGCCTATGTGAATATGGAAAAAATCAATGCGGTCATCCGTGACTGGCGCGGCCACGCCCTGGTTTTTGACGAACGCCTTACGGACAAGCCGGAAATTGACTTTAACAACTTCAACTGCCCCAAACGCAAACCATAGATCATGAGCTGCCTTGGCAAGGTTTGGGTTCGGCGGTAAAGCGCGTCTGGCAGTATAAAGCGCGTCCGGCGCAGAGCCGCAATCCGACGCGCCGTGGCTGCAAGATAAGGTCAGGGATGGGAGCCATGCGCTGGAACACCACAAGCCACACAGCAAGGCCGTCAGGCTTGGCTCAAAAAAGTACCCTTACCCGCAGGATCGCCAGTGCGGCCCTGCGGGTTCATGCTCTTGGCAGCCCTGGCCTGCAAGGTCTTGCCCGCCACAGCCTTATGCTGTGCAGCCTCATGCTCTGCGCCACCGCCCTGAGCGTTATGGGCGCGCATCCTGCTCTGGCGGCGGCAGCTTCCATTCCCACGCCCACACCCACTGAACCCAGAGTCCACCAGCCCTCGGTCATCACGCCCACGGTTCAGGCTCCCAGTGTTTCGGCACCCACAATTCAGGCCCCAGCCTTGCAGCCTTCCAGCGTCGGACAAAGGCCGGGTTGGGCAGGCAGCGGCCAGCCCGCCGAAAACGGGCAGCCCTCCAGAGGGCGCGAGATAATGGGATTTCTTTTCGGCGGTCAGCTCACAGAGGCGGAATCAGCCGCGCAGCTACCGCAGGCAGCACAACCTGGGCAGCCGGGCCATGCCCCCGCAACGCCCCCCACGGCCCCAGGCCAAATTCCCGTACTTTCCCCGCCACCTGTGCCGCCGCCAGCGCCGGTTGCGCCGGTAGCCCCCGCGCCTGCGGTGGCTCCTCCCGTCCCGGTTGCCGCAGCAGGGGGGATACAGCCGCAGTCGCCCGAAGCCCAGTTGCGCCAACAGCAGTTGAATCAGGAAATGGAGCGCCAGCGCAAGGAAAAGGGGCGGCAGAGTAGGCAGCGCGCGCCACGCGCCAAGGCTGGCGACCATAAAGACGCACAGCAGCCAGCGTCGCCCGCAAAAGCGCCAGAGGCGGCTTCAGCGCCGCATGCGGCTGCCAACGCGCAGCCCGAGAACGTCAAGGTGTCGGAAAAACCGGAACCCCCACTAAAACCGGGCACCCCGGCAGCCCAGGCCAATGATGCCTATCAGAAAGGAGATTACGCCCAGGCCCGCGCCATCTGGCAACATCTGGCAGACGGTGGTAACGGGCAGGCCATGAACAATCTTGGCGTGCTCTTTGATCTTGGGCAGGGCGTAGACCTGGACGAAGGCAGGGCGCTGCATTGGTTTGCCCGCGCAGCGTCTGCGGGGGACCCGTCTGGCATGAGCAACTATGGGCGCATGCTGGAGCAGGGGCGCGGCATTGATGCCAACCCTGAAGAAGCCGCGCGCTGGTTTGACCTTGCCGCGCGCGAGGGACAGCCCGAAGCGCAGTACAATCTCGGCCTCATGTATGAAGGTGGGCACGGCGTTGCGCAGGACTACAAGGCCGCGGCGGCGTGGTACAGCCGTGCTGCAACGCAACAGCAGGCGGACGCCCTGGCCCGCCTTGGCCACCTGTACCGCACAGGACAGGGGGTGGAAAAAAATCAGGCCCGCGCGACGCTTCTGCTTTATGCTGCGGCCATGCGCGGGTCCATCCATGCCATGAAAGAATTGGAGGACATGGCCGGGCCATCCACAGCACGCCCCGTAGCCGTTCTCTTTGGGCTGCGGCTTGATACCGCCACCCGCCCCGCCATGCGCGAAGCTCTTGGCAAGGCTGGCATGCAGGCATCCCGCCAGGACGACGCCTACATTTGCGACACCTATACGCCCGGCGCTCTTGTGCCCGGCGCGCAGCAGGCGGCTTTTTGCTATGGCCCCGGCCGCCCGGGACCTCTGGGTTTTGTGGAACTGGAGTACACCGTGCAGGACAAGGCCACAGCCCAGAGCATCGTGCGCATGGTCAGCGAGCGCTTTGGCGCGCCCTCTGCCGGAGAAAACGATGACGACCATATCTGGAATCTCGGCTCAGTGATGGTTGCCACGCGCTATGAACCCACGCGCAAGCTTATGAGCCTCATGTATATGGTGCCTGCCGTCTACCATCTGACCCGTCAGGATTAGGGCCTGTACTCTTTGAGCTGCTCTGGTCGCCCTGGCGCGTCAGGCACCAAGTGCGGCAACAATCCCTTCCCCTTATGTGCGTGCGGATGATCGTGACCTGACCGTCTTATCCCTGAATAGATTTTTGACACCCAGCCGCTGTGCGCGTGTGGACTATGCGCGTGTGCTGCCTGTGCGTGCGAGCCGTCTCTGTGCGTGTGCTACTTGCCGCAGATTTTGTGGGGCACCTTGAGTCATTGCCGCTGACCAAAAAGAGGCGGCCGCCGGGGGCAACCGGCGGCCGAGAGAGGGAGGATGTTCCGATGGTTAGAGGTTCTGTTCAAAGGAGGAGGTTTTCGGGGGGGGGATCCGGAGGTCCTCAATGGGGGCGGAGGACATCACGGAAGTTTTTAGTCCTATCTATATAGTTACCGCCCGTCGGCGGATTGGCTGGGTTGGCGACACGTTCTCGGTCGGACCAGCCTGGTTTATTTCGCTCAGGAATAACCGTCGCGTAGCCTTTGGCTGGCTGCTTCTGCCGTTTTCCGGGTTCAGATTCTGGAGGGCCGGCAGCACACATTTTTTCAGTTCCGAAGCGGCGTCGCTTACAGCCTGGTTTTATAAATTCAGCCGTTGGGCGCTGTTTTGCCGCTTCCGGTTTCGCTGTCATGTCCGGAGAGAGAAGCCTACTTTTGCGCTGTTAGACTTTTATCTGTTTTCAAATTTATTCTATTTGTTTCACGTAGTCCCGCATGGATATTAGCAATTGTTGTGCCAATATTGACTATGCGAAGTTGTTTCTCGTAATAGCGTGAATTTATTTTGATTGTTGTGATTTTTGGCTTTTGGTAGCGCTTGGCATCGTGTATGTTTTTTATGCATATGTACTTTGATATGTAAAATTATTAACCATCTGTGCTGCTCTGCCGGGGCAGACGCGCGCACGCCCCGGCCTGCGAAATGGTTTCAAAAATGCTGGTCACGCTTTGGCTGGCACGGTTGCGCGTGCGTGCGGCGGCCGCTGCTATTGGTCCGGCCTTTGTTCAAAGCCCATGCTGCATCCCCTGCTTGTGGGTATGCCCAGAGGAATGCCCGTGGCGTCCCGCATCCGCTGGTCGGCGTGAGTGAGCGTCAAGTGTAGTTCGCCGCGCAATATCTGCAGGTCACGCCCCAACCGTGAAAGCGCGTCGGGTGCGGTATTCCGGTTAAACTTCAGGGCCTCCAACTCGCCCTTCTTGTTTATGATATTTCGGCGCAATTCGCATAGCTTTGGCGTAAACTCGCTAATAATGATATCGGCTTCTATACATTGGCGGGCATGCCACTGCTCCTGTGGCATGCCAAGTGCAACGAATGGCAGGCAAGGAGGGGTGGGAGGCGCAATATCGTCTTCATGATTTTGTGCCGAAGAATACATGGCCCGAGACAGGCCAACTATCAGAAAAAGAAGAACAAATATTTTTTTCATGGCGCAAGCAATCCTGAATCTGTTGCATCAGGCGAACCTGTCGGGCTGATGGTTGATTTTTTCTAACCGGTGAGGTGGCGCATGCGTTGCTATGACAACATGTATAGGGTTATATATATGCTTAGCAGCAAAATCCGTGCAAACGCTTTTTTCTGCCGAACGCGCAGGGTGACAGTGTGCCCGCATGGCGCTATATTTGCTGCATGAGCGTAAAACATGACGAAGTGCGCGGGGTACCGGCCATGCTGGAAGGCCCGGGAGGAAGGCTTTACGCCTCATTGAAGGGCGCGCGCGGGGTTCTGCGCACGCCGCTTGGCCTGCTTATGGGGGGCGCTGCGCTTGTGCTGGCCCTCATGATAAGCCTGCTTGCCTATATTTCCATTGAGCGCAGCGAAGCCGCCATGGGGCGGTTGCTGGCAGAAAAGGGTTCTTCTTTTATTATTGCCTTTGAAAGTATTTTGCGCTCCGGTATGCGCAGTGAGGCGGGCATACGTCTTCAGGTGCTGCTGGAAGAAATGGCCGCAAGTCCCGGCATCGTTTTTGTAGCGGTAACCATGCCTGACGGCACCATCGTGGCCCACAGCGACCGCGCGCGCCTGGGCGAAATCTTGCAGATTGAAGATGAAGAGGTGGACGAGGCGCGCTTGCGCGAGCTTGGCCCTGGCATGCTGACCCGCTGGGGTATCATGTATCTTGAAGGGCACAGGGTTTTTGCCGTGTACCGCCAGTTTTCGCCGGGCATGACCGATGCGGTCAAGGGATACCCCTCCCCCGTCATTTTTCTGGGCCTGGATATTTCGCCCTTTGAGATCACGCGCAGTCAGAACAGGGACTACGTGGCCATGCTTTCGGCTGTGACCCTGCTTGTGGGGCTGGTTTGCCTTCTGGCTCTCTATTATGCCGAGCGTGCCCGAGAATCGCGTCAACGGCAGCGCAAGGCCGAGGTGGAAGTGCGCCGTCTTGAGGGCGAGGTGCGCCGTAAAGAAAAACTGGCTGCCGTTGGCAACCTGGCCGCCGGGGTCGCGCACGAGATACGCAATCCCCTAAGCTCCATCAAGGGCTATGCCACCTATTTCGGGCAGCGTTTTGCCGAAGGCAGCGAAGACCGCGCTGCGGCCAATGTTATGGTCAACGAGGTGGACAGGCTCAACCGCGTCATCATGGACCTCATCGGCCTTTCACGCCCCAGTGATGTGTTCCCTCGGGCGGGCAGTATATCGGGGGTTGTGGTGCATGTTATGCGCCTTATCCGGCAAGATGCGGAAAAGCGGGGTGTTGAGATCGAGTGCAGGGTGCCCCGCGGCGTGCCCCAGGCCATGGTGGACCCTGAGCGCATGGGGCAGGCACTGCTGAACCTCTGCATCAATGCCCTGGACGCCATGCCTGACGGGGGGCGGCTGACCCTGGCGGTGGCCCGGCAGAAAAAAGGCGTATGCCTTATGGTGCGTGACACGGGTGTGGGCATTCCCCCGCGTCAGCTACCGCACATTTTTGACCCCTACTTCACAACCAAGGGGCAGGGCACGGGGCTTGGGCTCGCTATGGTGCACAAGATTGTCGAAGCCCATAATGGCGAGATCAGCGTTACCTCCCGACAGGCGAAGTCAGGGGGCAAGGGCGAAACCATCTTTCGCATCTGGCTGCCAGAGGCTTCGCCAGAGACCACATCCTTTGTGGAGCGCAGAAAAAGAAAGCGCTTATGACGGGCGCTGTTGCGCAACCCTGGGTGCCCGCATGCGCTTCGGCCCCGGAGCTTTTCGTGCTGAAACTATCCATTGGCTGAAATGCTCTGGCCTTGTGAAGCCGGGCGGTTCAAGGCGCGTGAAATTGGCGCAGGCAAGCCTTGCCTGCAGCCGGGCTACAGTTTGAGCAGATTAAGAGGAGCAGGCAGGGTGAGCAACAGCATTCTTGTGGTTGACGACGACGCGGCGCATCGTGGCATGCTGCGAACCATGCTCCGATCCTGGGGCTACGCGGTGGAAGAGGCTTCTGACGGAGACGAAGCCGTGGCCCTCGTGCATGAAAAAGGTTTTGCCGTTGTGCTGACTGACGTGCGTATGGCCCGTATGAGCGGCATAAATGCCCTCAAGGGCATTCTTGAATACAATCCCGCCTTGCCAGTGGTGCTGATGACAGCCTACTCCTCCGTAGAAACCGCAGTGGAGGCCCTGCGGCTTGGGGCTTATGACTATCTGGTCAAACCTCTGGACTTTGACAGCCTGAAAAGTGTTTTGCACCGGGCCATAGAGCATTCCTGTCTGAGTGTTAACAACCGCGAATTGCGGCGCCAGTTGAGCGACACCGTATCCATGCCGGGCATCATCGGCCGCAGCAGCGCCATCGCCAGCATGCAGGAAGTTATAGATACCGTGGCCCCCACAGAGGCCATCGTGCTTATTACGGGCGAATCAGGCACGGGCAAGGAACTGGTGGCCCGCGCCTTGCACGGCCACAGCTCCCGCGCCGATAAAACCTTTGTCACGGTAAACTGCGCCGCTCTGGCTGAAAACCTTCTGGAATCCGAGCTCTTCGGGCACGAAAAAGGCTCTTTCACCGGGGCGGAACGTCGGCGTGAAGGCCGCTTTGCCCAGGCCCACGGCGGCACGCTTTTTCTGGATGAAGTGGGCGAAATGCCCTTGGCAATTCAGGCCAAGCTATTGCGCGCCTTGCAGCAGGGCGAGGTGCAGCGCGTAGGGTCGGACACCCAGCTTACGGTGGACGTGCGCGTTTTGGCCGCGACCAACCGCGATCTGCGGCAAGAAGTGGCGCACAAGCGTTTTCGCGAGGACCTGTTTTTTCGGCTCAATGTCATCAGTGTCGAGGTGCCGCCACTGCGCGAAAGGGCGGAGGATATCCCCCTGCTGGCGGCCCATTTTCTTGAAGGATTCGCCAGCCGTAACCGAAAAGTTGTGCGCGGTTTTTCACCCCAGGCGCTGGACACCATGCTGCGTTACTCCTGGCCGGGCAATGTGCGCGAGCTGGAAAACGCGGTGGAGCGTGCCGTCATACTTAGCCACGGCGACCTGATCACCGAGCGCGAGTTGCCGTCCATGCTGTACTGCGCGGTTCAGGATGCCCTGCGTCCGGCAGAGTCCGACGCCTCGCTGGCGGGTCTGCCCCTTGACGCCGTGGAGCGCAGGGCCATCGAAGAAACACTGCGGCAGGCCGGGGATAATAAAAGCGAGGCCGCGCGCCGTCTGGGCATTACCCGCGCCACCCTGCATAACAAGTTGCGCAAATACGGGCTGGAGTGATTTTTCTGCTGGCCTTTGATTTTTGCCTATCACCTTACCGGAAGAAGCATGAGCGACACAGAAAAGCAGGCAGAGGTAAAAACCTTCGATCCTGACCAGTTGGAGCGGATTGTCGATTTTTTTAATGAAGTGGGGATGCTGCGGCACACGCCGCGCACCGGCTATGCCTTTCTTGGCTCCGGCAAGGAGAATGTGGCCGAGCACTCGTACCGGGTCAGCGTTATGGGCTATGTGCTTGCGCGCATGAGCGGGCTTGATCCGGCAAGGGTCACTTTTCTTTGCCTTTTTCATGATCTGCCAGAGGCGCGCACGGGCGATTTCAACTATGTGAATCACCGCTATGACCAGTGTCAGGCGCGGCGCGCCCTGGAAGACTGCGTGGATGGAACCGGCCTTGAGCACGACGTGCTGCCGCTCTGGGATGAGCTGGATGCAAACGCCAGCCCGGAATCGATTTTGGCACATGATGCGGATCAGCTTGATTTTATCTGCAGCCTCAAGGCCGAGCTGGACAAGGGCAATGCTTTTGCCGGGCAATGGCTTGAAAGCGCGGTCAAGCGTCTGCGCAGTAC
>JAQVZK010000087.1 GCA_028708195.1 Desulfovibrio sp. | reverse complement strand
GCAAGGTTCTGGACATGATGATTATGGACATTCTCATCGCCCAGGAAGCTAAAAGACTGAAAGTCACCGTTTCCCCGTCAGAAATTGACAATGAGATTGCCAAGCTCATGCAGGGCCGCAACATGAACAAGCAGCAGTTTGAAGAGCAGCTCAAACGCCAGCAGAGCAGCGTGGCCGAACTGCGCGGCAATATAGAAAAAACTCAGCTGCGTCAGAAGATCATGGGCATGGAGGTGGGGCGCAAGGTTGTGGTCACCCCCGAGGAGATCAAGGCCTATTACGAAGCGCACAAAAACACCATGTATGACCGCAGCGGACTGCACATGGGTGTTATGGTCTATGCGCCCAAGGTCAACGCTGCCGCCATTGCCGCCCAGATTCGCTCTGGGGCTCTGACCTTTGAAGAAGCCGCGTTAAAATATTCCATCGCGCCCAACAAAGAAAAGGGCGGGGACATGGGGATCGTGGAATGGGAGCGCCTGAACCCGGAATGGGAAGGCCGCCTCACCAAGATGAAGCCCGGCGATGTGACAGAAGTTTTTGACCTTCAGGGGCACAAGGCACAGGTACACCTTTTTCGCCCCGGTGGCGGTGGGGTAAAAATGCTCACCCTTGAAGAGGCCAAGCCGCAGATCGACGCTATTTTGCGTCAACCCAAGGCTATGGAACGCTTTGACGACTATACGGGGCAACTGCGCAAAAAGGCCGTGATCGACATTCGGCTATAGCGTACTTGTTCTGGCGTGGGCGCGGCTTATGCCGCCCCGCGTCTTTCCAGCGGAGGACAGGTTTTCGGCTTCAGGCCGGGATGCGCTGCTGGTAACAGCCGCCCACGTGGTGGCAAAGACCTTTACCGAGGCTTTCATGACCTTAGAGGAATTGGGTGCGGTTCTTCGCGCTGAGCGTGAAAAGAGGGGTCTGAGTATCGAAGATGCGGCTAATCATTTAAAGATTGGCGCGCGTCTTTTGCGCGCGCTTGAGGCCGGGGACACTTCTTCTCTGCCCCATCTGGCATACACCAAGGGCTTCATTCGTTCCTACTCTTCCTATGTGGGCCTTTCTGCCGAGGAAGTCAGCGCTGCCCTGGCCGCTCTGGAGGCCAATAGCGAAGATGCCGCCGTGAAGCAGACGGCCATGCCGGATATGGTGCTGGCCCCACGCCGCAGCCTGAAACCTTTGCTTTTTGTTCTTCTGCTGGTTTTGCTTGGCGTTGGCGCGTACGTCGCCTGGCAACACGGCGCGCTGGAACTTCTGACCAGTCAGACCCGCCGTATGGCTCAGCCTGCGCCCATGCAGAGCCCGGACAGCGCAGAAACTCCCTCCGTTGATGCAGGTTCCCGCGCTCCCGCCGCCAACCGTGAATCCCGCCAGAGTGGCAATGCCGGGCAGCCCGCTGCGGCTACGTCCGACAACGGCGCGCAGGCAGGCCGTGCGGCTGCTCCCGCTGCTCCCGGCACGCCCGCAACGCCAGCGGCTCCTGCCTCTTCTGCTACGCCTGCCACTCTTGGGGCCGCAGCCACAGCAACGCAACCCCCCACAGCCGGCCCGCACAAGCTCATCATTACCGCTACAGAAGAGTGCTGGGTGCATTCCAGCGCAGATAATTCGGATATCCGGCAGTTTTCTTTGCGCAAGGGCGACACCTTTGCTCTTACCTTCAACAAGAGCCTGGAGCTGAAGCTCGGCAATGCGGGCGGGGTGCGCCTGCGTTATGACGGTGAGGAGCTTCCCCCTGCAGGCACAAGAGGTCAGGTGCGCACGCTGACCTTCCCACCGGCGCTTCCATGACCGAATGGGCCGATCACGCGCTTGTGCTGCGCATGGGGCACTTTCGTGAGTCGGACCTCTGGCTGAGAACCCTTTGTCGCAAGCACGGCCTGCTGACGCTGTTCGCCTTTGGCGGAAGCAGAAGCAGGCGTCGTTTTTGTGGCTGCCTTGACGTGCTCAACAGTCTGCATTGCCGGGTCAAGGCTTCGCCTCGGGGCGGGTTTCTCAATCTTGAAGAAGCCGTGCTTTTGGGCGGCCCCCAGACGCTCAGGCATGACTGGCGTCGCATGGGGCTGGCTGCCAATTGCCTGCGCTTTGTCGAGGCCCTTGGCGTGGGGGACGAAGGGGCGGACGAGGCCTTTACGCTGGTGGAGGATATGCGGCGTACGCTTGAAGAGGCCGCCACACTGCCCGCGCTTTTTTCCCTGTTTTTTCGTCTGCGTCTGGCGGGTGCTCTGGGTTTTGCGCCAAGCCTCGATAGCTGCGGGGTGTGCGGCTGTGACTTGTATGGCGCCGCGCAGTTTGTGGTGGACGAAGGCCATGTGCGCTGCCCTGCCTGCCGCGCCGAGGCCGGTCCTGTGCGCTATGGTGTTGAATTGAGTACAGACGGGCTTGACCTTTTGCGCCATGTGCAGCAAGAATTGCCCTCCGGCTGGCACGCGGAGGAACTGCCTTCTGCGGACAGACGGGCCTGCTCGCGTGTTATTGACGGATTTGTGCAATACCATCTTGGGCTGGCCTGGGAGGGTGGCTATTTTCGCCGCGTATAGCAGATAACATTTCGCCGGGGCTGTAGCTGCGGTTTCTGCGCCTGTTTCGCGGCAGGGAGTTGAGAACAGATATCTGCAAACATTTCAAGTGTGAAAAGCTCCAAGGGGGCCGGGGTGCGCGCCGTGCGCGTCCTTGCCGGGGCAAAAGCCGTGAGCTATTTCAATCAGCGTTTCCTAAAGGACAGCACATGTATTTTCAGGACGTGATACTCACTCTACAGGATTACTGGGCCAGGCAAGGCTGCGTTATTGAGCAGCCCTCGGGCGTTGAGTGCGGGGCAGGTACCTTCAACCCCCACACATTTTTGCGGGTCATTGGCCCCGAACCCTGGAGTGTGGCCTATGTGGAGCCGTCGCGCCGCCCCACTGACGGTCGCTACGGCGAAAACCCCAACCGTCTGCAGCGGTATTTCCAGTTTCAGGTCGTCATGAAGCCCTCGCCGGACAATGTGCAGGACCTTTACCTGCAAAGCCTCAAAGCCCTGGGCATCAACCCCGCCCAACACGACATCCGCTTTGTGGAAGATGATTGGGAATCGCCCACCCTTGGTGCCTGGGGGCTCGGTTGGGAGGTATGGCTCAACGGTATGGAAGTGAGCCAGTTCACCTACTTTCAGCAGGTGGGCGGCATTGATCTTGCGCCTGTCAGCGTGGAGCTGACCTACGGCCTCGAACGCCTGACCATGTACCTGCAGGGTGTTGAACCTGTTTACGATCTGGCCTGGAACAAAAACGTGACCTACGGGCACATTTACCACCAGAACGAAGTGGAGCAGTCGCGCCACAACTTTGAAGTCAGCGACGCGCAGATGCTGCTGCGTCATTTCAACGATTTTGAAGGGCAGAGCAAGGCCATGCTTGAGCTGGGGCTGCCCTGGCCCGCGTATGATTATTGCCTGAAGTGTTCGCATACCTTCAATCTGCTGGATGCGCGCGGGGCCATATCCATCACCGAGCGCACCGGCTATATCGGCAGGGTGCGTACCCTGGCGGCGGGCGTGGCGCGTCTGTATGCGGCTCAGCGTGAAGAACTTGGGTATCCCATGCTTAAAAATGATGCGAGGTAAAGACGTGGCCACCTTTGTTCTTGAAATTGGCAGCGAAGAACTGCCTTCCCGTTTTCTGGCACCCGAAGAGGCGGAACTTTCAGCCCGGTTTGCCTCCGCCCTTGAAGAAGCTGGTCTGGAATACGGCGCTCTGCGCGTCATGAGCACGCCGCGTCGCGCTGTTGTCGTGATTGAAGATCTCAATCCAGTGCAGGTTGAGCGCGAAGAAGTCGTCTCCGGCCCGCCCGTGCGTGTGGCCTACGACGCTGCAGGCAAGCCCACCAAGGCCCTTGAAGGCTTTGTGCGCACCAACGGCTGCAGCCTGGATGACGTTTTTCAGCAAGAGACGGAAAAGGGCGTGTATGTGGCCGTGCGCAAGCACACCGGCGGCGCGCACGCAAGCGGCCTTTTGGCCGCCATCTGCCCGGCCATCATTACGGCACTGCCTTTTGCCAAGCGCATGCGCTGGGGTGATTATTCCCTGGCTTATGCCCGTCCTTTACGCTGGATACTGGCCCTGCTGGACAATGAGGTCATTTCTTTTGAAGTGGGTCCCAAGGTTTCAGGGCGCGAAACCAGCGGCCACCGCATCCACGGCCCCGGTCCCTTTGCCGTGGCCCACGCCAGTGAATTTTTGCAGACCCTGGCCGGCCCCTGCGCCATCACCCTTGATGCGGCAGAGCGCCGCAAGATTATCGTTGAGGGTGGCAATACCCAGGCCGTGGCGGCCAATGGCAAGGTTTTGTGGAAAGACAGCCTGCTTGACGAAGTGCAGGGCCTTTCTGAACACCCCGTGCCGCTCCTGGCGGATTTTGATCCCGCCTATCTTGAAGTGCCGCGTGAAGTGCTGCTGACCAGTATGGAAAGCCATCAGAAAAGCTTTGGTATTGAAGACGCCAATGGTCAGTTGTTACCGCACTTTCTGACGGTGCTCAATATCACTCCCGAGGATATGGGGATTGTCAAACGCGGGTGGGAGAGGGTGCTGCGCGCCCGGCTGGACGACGCCCGCTTCTTCTGGCGGGCTGACTTGCGCGAACCCTTTGAACACTGGCTGCAGAAGCTTGATACGGTCATCTTTATTGGTGGTCTTGGCAGCATGGGCGACAAGACACGCCGCCTTGAAGCGCTGTGCCGCTGGCTGGCCGAAAAATGCGCCCCTGAACTGGCCTCTGACGCGGCGCGGGCCGGGCGGTTATCCAAAGCTGATCTGGTCAGTGGTCTGGTGGGCGAATTTGATACGCTTCAGGGCATCATGGGCGGCATCTACGCGGAGCGTAAGGGCGAAAATGCCACTGTGGCTCAGGCCATGACCGAGCAGTATCTTCCCGCCGGGCCGGATTCACCCCTGCCGGGCAGCATGGCCGGGGCACTGCTGTCCCTGGCCGACAAGGCCGATACCCTCGCAGGCTGCTTCGGTCTGGGCATGATCCCCACTGGTGCCGCTGACCCCAATGGTCTTCGCCGTTGCGCGCTTGGCATCATACGCATTGTGCTGGATTTTGGCCTGCCGCTGGATATGCGCCAGGTTTTCGCCAAAGCGCAGGAACTCTATGGCGACAGACAATGGAAGCTGGCCCCGGACGAAGCTTTGGACAAGCTTATGGAATTTTTTGCAGCCCGTCTGCGTAACTATTTCATGAGTCAGGGGCAGGACACCCTGCTGGTTGACGCAGTGCTTGGCGCGGGCTCCGCCCAGGTCAAGGAGTGCGGTGCGCGCCTGAGCGCCCTGGCGGCCTTTAGCCGTGAGGCAGGCTTTGCCGAGGCCGCCCAGACCTTCAAGCGTGTGGCCAACATTTTGCGCAAGCAAGGGCAGGCCGAGGAAATCCCGGCCCAATGGCAGATGGAACTTTTGCAGGAAGACGCGGAAAAAGCCCTAGCCGCTACCCTTGATCAGTTGCTGCCCAGGCTTGACCAGATGTGGGCCGGGCAGGACCATGCGGCGGCTCTGGCCTGCCTGAGCGAAGTGCGCCCGGCGGTGGACGCGTTCTTTGACGGCGTGATGGTTATGTGCGAAGACACGAATCTGCGTCGCAACCGTCTGGCCATGTTGCAGGCCCTGGGTGGACGCTTTGCCCGCCTGGCAGATTTTGCGGCCTTGCAAATGTAGTGTTGTCCGGGTATGTTCCGGCCCCGGGTGTTTCGTCCTGCCCAAACGCAGGGCGGCCCATCGGGATGGTTGATGCAAATAAGTTGTGCGTCGCAAATGCGGCACGGCGCTTGACAGTCATACGGGCCTGTGCTAACAACCCGTCTTCGCGATAGCGCAACGTAATTCAGAGTCTTGGCTTGCCAGTGCAAGCCCAACATAGTGGAGGATACCGTGGCCAACCATAAGTCAGCCATCAAGCGTCACAGGCAGAGCTTGCAGAGGGCCGGTCGTAACCGCGCCGCCCGTACCCGCGTGAAGAACGCCATCAAACAGGTGCGTTCCGCCATCACGGCCACCGACAAGGCTCAGGCTGGTGAAGCTCTGTTGGCCGCTACTTCCGTGCTTTCCAAGGCCGCCAGCAAAGGCGCCATGCACTGGAAGAAGGCTGCGCGCAAGATTTCGCGTCTGGCCCGTGCCGTTAACGGCATCGAAGCCCAGTAGCCCGCCCTTTGGGCAGACTTTTTCTGCCCACGGTTTCTGATGCCTTGACAGCGCCCGTGCGCTGCCAGTACATGCTCGCTTGAGCATATGCTGCATGAAAATTTCAACTAAGTTCGCAGATTTTCAAAAATATTTTGAAAAAAAGCTTGACGACCACTGCGGCTTAATATAGATTCCCCTTCGTTGCGCGCTCGTAGCTCAGCTGGATAGAGCAACAGGCTACGAACCTGTAGGTCAGGAGTTCGAATCTCTTCGGGCGCACCATAAAAATCAAGCTCTTACGGTTATTAACCGTAAGGGCTTTTTTGTTTTGTCAATATCTCTCCCCATTCTCTCCCCACTTTTCAGTGATACGAGGGTAAACTTCGTGAACTTGCTAGGCTCAAGCAAAGGCGAATCGATTGCCCTCCTTTTTTATCATTTATCAACGTTGCTGACTTCACACCAGAGGTTAAGGAATGATTGTCGCAAAAATTGTGATAATATCTACTAAGTCGTAATGAGCGCTTTAATTGATGCGTTGCCTGGGCGCACACCCGATCTTTGAGTTTGTGGAAGAGTAGTAGCGTCTGCTCTGCCATGAGGCTCTCAATGCCCGCGTTCAACCCGCCTGGCGGTCCAATTTTCTTAACTGCGTTCGCTATAGATCATGCATGGCGCGTAGCTGCTATTCAATTCAAATTTTTTGTCATCTTCGGTTCAGGTTGTTAGTGCCAGTGTATCAATTTTTCCCGTCGTTTTCTTCTTTGCGAAGCTTCCATGATGCATTGTTTGGTTAAACAACCAATGATGTATTTGTTACTGACAAAATGACAAAATAAAAAATCATATATGTTTTACGTGGAAAATTGCCATGCTAGTCATGTCTGGATCAGGTGTAGATGGACACGCTGCACATCCCCCTCTTCTTGAACGCCAGTGTGCTCAAACGTTGGGGGCCAAACCAGCAACCGGCCTGGAGGCCGTATTTCGTTAAGTGCCAGGGAAAGGAGTGATCCAAGGGCGTTTTTCATGTCTGCAGATTGCTCATGCATTTTTTTTTACAGCGCTCCCGCATGTGATGCGCCTTAGGCGACATCACTCTGCAGGAGCCATAGCCATGACATCCCCGGCCCAAACCATTTTGAGGTTGCTAGAAGAGACCCTGCCTCCTTGCTTCCCGCGCAAAAGAGTGCGCGAACTGACTTTTGGCATCGTAAACCCCCGAACACTTGCCAATCGTGACAGCAAAAAGATCGGCCCTGCTGGTCGTTTTTTCGTCAAGCGTGAAGTCTGGTACCAGAAAGAAGGTTTTCTTGAATATCTAAGGAACATGCTCAAGGATACCGAAATGTCTCCGTCTTAGTCTTCCACCCCTAACTACATTTGAATGTCGCTGGTGGCCATATTGGTCACCGGCGGCTTTTTTTATCCCAAGACTTTTGTGGCTTACCTTCGTTATTAGCGAATAATTTCGGATGGAACCCGATCAAATTGCGCGTGAGCTTAGGGGCACAAGCGTATTGGATTGGTTAAGTTTTCCATCAATGTAACTTTTTAATTCGGACATTAATTTGTGTAGCATAAAAGAGCATTATTGCACAAAAGTGTACGAATTGTCGTTTGTATTTTAAAAAAAATTAGCAGGAGGTAGGTAATACAATTTATAATAATAAAATTAATTAAGCTGTTTGTTGTATAATCATTAATAACAAAACTAAGGATTTTAAAATGCAATATAAGTTTATTGAAAGCATTGATTGTAGGATAAACGAGTTGCTCAATGAATACGTCAGGAAGCATTCGAAAGCACTTATCGTTCGTTTTGATGTGCATTACCCTGTGCATTATCATGGGCCAGCAAAAAATACTGATATTTCAGTTTGTATGGCCTATGTCGTGAAAAAATATACCCGTCAGGGGCTTGATCCCTACTACATTTGGGTACGCGAGCAGTTGCGAAGCCATCACCCCCATTACCACTGTGCTCTGTTCCTCAACGGCCACAAGGTTCGTGACTATTGGCATGTATTTCGCAATGTTGAAGATGCATGGGCACGAACTCTGGGTTGTCTGGTAACCGGCTGCATCAACCGCTGTCTGAAAGACGATCCTGACTACAACGGCAAGTTGATTCGACGGGATGCTGGCCAAGCTGCTTATAAAGCACGCTTCCAAGAAATTCTGAATCAACTTTCATATTTGTCGAAGAGTTACACAAAAACTGTTGGCTACGATGGCCAGAGAAATTTCAGTTGCACAAGGCTTTCAAATACTTAGGAGGTATCATGGACAAGAGCATCACTAACAATGTGGCGAGGGCCGATGGTTTGTTTACGGTGCAGGATAAAATCGGCAATCTGGGCCTTTCAACTATAAAAACTGTAATCAAGCAGGCTCCTGAAGCTGGGAACGGGCATATCGCGATCGCTCAGACAGTCCTTCATGTCGGGGACATTCACGTTTCCATGCCAGGATTTGCAACGCCGGATACGGCAAATGGCGGGGCACCACATCAACTGCTGGATGATTCGTTAC
>JAQVZK010000086.1 GCA_028708195.1 Desulfovibrio sp. | reverse complement strand
CTTATGGGCGAAGCAATGTTTTATGAATTCGACCAACGCGGATTTCCCTCGCGCGAGTATCGCCTGACAGGAAATATCGCCGTTGTGGGCGGACGCGACGATCTGGCCCTGATAGAAAATGCCGTCATACCCGTGGGCCAAAAATGGGCCGCCCTGGTTGTGGGCACATATTATGTGGACAAGGACGCCACCTTCGTCAACGCCCGCCTGGTGCGCGCGACCGACGGCCTTGTAATGCGCACAGGGCAGCTTGTGCTGGTAAATACCCCCATTGTGGCCCGCATGGGCCAGACTGACCTGCCAGCCGTAAAGCCAGCACCAGTGCAGTCCAGCAGCTCAAGCATGGCCTCATCGGCAAAATCGTCCGGGCAGCGCGGTGGGCTTTATCCTTCGCTCTATACCCCGGCCAGCTCCATCACCAGCGGCAGCGTTAACATCAAACAGGGCAAATAATGCCGGATGCAGCCATGTGCTCTACCCTACGCTTCACAATAATTGTTTTTCTTGCCTTGGCGTTGGGGCCCGCCCTGACCGTGAGTTCAAGCGGGCCCCAGGCAAACGCCCAAAACATGTCTTCGTACGATAGCGCGCCAGCCCAAACACAGCGCACGGTCAAATCGAGCGATCAGGGGCCGGATATCAGCGCCAAATATCTGAAACAGGCCCGCGTATACCGCGACCAGGGACGCTACGAACTGGCCCGTCAGTCATACGCTCAGGCGCTTTCCACCTGCCGCTCCGCCTCGGAGCTGGCCGTTATTGAAAAAGAAATGGGCGGCATTGAACTTTTGCTGCGCACCATGCGTTGAGGATCATCATGAACCGTTTGATCACCGTTATTCTTGTGCTGGTGGCCCTGCTTTTGCCGCTCACCGCCGCAGCCGCTGGTAATGTGCCCGCTGCGGCGACCACCATAGCCCGCCAACTGGATGAACAGCTGATGATGCGCTACGCCGGAACCGACCCGCAAGTGAGCAAAAAAGAGCAGCAGGCTGTGGCACGCGCCAAAATAATGATTATGGGCACCACCCCCGCCAACCTCAATGATCTCAATGAAGCGTCGCCACTGGCGCGGCAGATGATGGAAGAAGTGTCGCGCTGGCTCATCAATTCCGGCTACCGTTTTCAGGAACTGCGCAAAGGCCGTGACATCTATTTTGACAAAAGAAAGGGTGAATTCATCCTCACCCGCGACGTGAACCGTCTCGCCAGCAGAGTGGGAACCAGCCAGGCCATCATGGCCGGAACCTTTGTTGTCAGCGGCGAACAGGTACGGTTTAACATCCGGCTCATACACACAACAAGCAATGAAGTTCTGGCTATGGGATCAGGCACAATCCCCATCACCGACGACCTTTTGCCACTTTTGCGCGATGCGACACCCGGCGGCAAGGGGGGCGTTACACCTACGGTGAACACCCGATTGCAGTAAGTCTTCTTGCTTCCGCCACACTTTCTGTCTATAACAGGCCCGGCCGGTGCACACCGCCGGACTTTCAAGCCTCACTATTTCGCTGCGCGGGCCTCTAACAGCCCGCGCGGTTTCGTTATTCTTTCATTGCAAGAGCACTTGCCGCAATTCAGGAGAAAGCATGGCCCTCAGCATAGGTATCGTCGGTCTGCCCAACGTGGGCAAGTCCACCCTTTTCAATGCCCTGACCAAGGCCCAGAACGCCCAGGCCGCCAACTATCCCTTCTGCACCATCGAGCCCAACAAGGCTACGGTTGCAGTACCCGACAAGCGCTTGCAGGAATTGACCAACAAGGCCAAACCGCAAAAGACCATCAATGCCAGCGTGGATTTTATTGATATCGCCGGGCTTGTCAGGGGTGCCAGCAAGGGCGAAGGACTTGGCAACCAGTTCCTGGGCAACATACGCGAATGCGCGGCCATTGTGCACGTAGTGCGCTGCTTTGAAGATGAAAACATCACCCACGTAGACGGCAACGTCGATCCCCTGCGTGATGTGGACACCATCGAAACCGAACTTTTGCTGTCTGACCTGCAAAGCGTTGAAAAACGCCTTGAACGCCTGCAAAAGATGGCCAAGACCAACAAGGACGCCAGAGCGGTCGCAGAAACCATGCAGACCCTGATGGCCCACCTCAATGACGGCAATGCCGCCCGCAGTTTCCCCCTGCCCGACAGCAACGAAGCCTTTATGACCTCCTGGCGCGAACTTGGCCTGCTGACTGCCAAGCCCGTTATTTATTGCGCCAACGTGGATGAAACCGCCGTGGCCGAGGGCAATGCCTTTGTTGAAACTCTGAAAACTTTTGCCGCCGAACGCCATGCGGGCTTTGCCTGCATTTGCGCCAAGCTCGAAGAAGAGCTGCAAGGCCTCTCTGATGCCGAACAGGCAGAAATGCTGTCCAGCTACGGCATTGATGAAAGCGGCCTTGTGCGCATCATTCGCACTGGCTACGAAACCCTTGGCCTGTGCAGCTACTTTACCGTGGGCCCGCAGGAAGTACGCGCCTGGACCATCCACGTTGGCTGGAAGGCCCCTCAGGCAGCCGGAGTCATTCACACGGACTTTGAGCGAGGATTCATTCGCGCCGAAGTCATCTCCTACAATGACTACATGGGCCACGAAAATGAGGCCGCCTGCCGCGCCAGCGGCGTACTGCGCGTTGAAGGCAAGGAATACGTGGTCAAAGACGGAGACGTGGTACACTTTCTCTTCAACGTCTAACGGCTTTCTGTTTTTTGTGGGTCAGAACGCTTTGTGGGGGAGGGGACCCTTCTGTAAAAGAGTCCCCTCCCCCACGCCCCACCGCCTAAAACTGTTATGTTTGGATCAGCATGTTACAAAGTTCATCATATCCAGAGCCGCTATGCAAAAAATCCCCCCGGTTTACCCAGGGGGATTTTTATTTTTTAAAGCCTGTTTATGAGTTTTTTTAGAACCTAGCCTTTCTTCATGTGTTCTATGAGTTCCATCAGACTGTGAGCCTGCTCGCGCAAGGCCTCAAGTTCAGTCATGGCCAACTGCATAGATTCAGAAGTGGTGGCGGCAATGTGGTTCACATCAGCGATGGACCGATTGATCTCCTCACTGGTGGCAGACTGCTGCTCACTGGCAGTGGCAATGGCGCGCACTTCGTCGGCGGTCTGATCCACCATGCCCACGATTTCTTGCAGGGCTTCACCTGATTTGTTGGAGAAGTCCGTTGCTGTGGCGATGTTGCGCACTGCAAGGTCAACTTCATTGATGCTCTGCGAAGCGCTTTGCTGAATGGCAGCAATGGCATTGCCCACATCAGTGGTTGAGGTCATGGTTTTTTCTGCCAGCTTGCGTACCTCGTCGGCTACCACGGCAAAACCGCGCCCGGCGTCACCAGCTCTGGCGGCCTCAATGGCAGCGTTGAGAGCCAGCAGGTTAGTCTGGTCGGCAATATCTGAAATGACGCCCATGATCTGGCTGATGGCCTTGGCATGCTCGTCAAGCTTCGTCATGCCGCCCTTGAGCGCCATTGATTGCCGCTGCACTTCCTGTATGCCGCTCACTGCCTTGGATACGACCTCAGAACCGGCCTGGGCCTTCTGCTTGGCCGCACCAGAAACATCTGCGGCACCGCCAGCATTTCTGGCCACTTCAAGCACGGTGGAATTCATTTCTTCCATAGCCGTGGCCGTTTCGGCCAATCTGGACACCGCATGGCTCAAGGCCCCGCCAGTATTGTCCACCTGTTCGGCAATATCATTGATGGATACGTTGAGTTTTTCAACCACACACTCAATCTGGGCGGCGGCACTTATCATGCCATCACGCTTGGCAATCTCGGCCTGGGCATGGGCCTGCTTGGCCTCTTCCATTGCCTTATGCGCTTCTTCGCCCATCAAGCGGGCCTGCTCGGCCTTTTCGCCCGACTCCAGCACAAGCTTGCGCAAGTTTTCTTCCATATGGCGCAGGGCATGGGCCAACTGGCCCATGTCGTCCTTGCTATACACATCAAGCTTCAAATCTTTCTTACCATCGGCGACACCCATGGCATAACGGGTAATTTTACCCACCGGGGCGCTGACCCGAAGCCCAAGAATGACCGACAAAACAAGCTGCAACGTCAGCAAGCCGCAGGCAACCAGGATGGCTTTATTGATGGCTTCGCGCTCAAGCTGCTGCAGCACATCTATGGACATACCCACAAACCACATGCCAATGGGCTTGCCGGCCGCGTCCGTAACTGGCCAGTACGCAGAATTGTACTCGACACCTAAAATATTGTTGTGAACAAAATACGTTTCGCCTTTTTTCATTACTGAATCAATGATTTCAGGAGATTCAATTTTTGTGCCCACCGCGCGCTCGCCGTCTTTTGTGATGGTGGTCATAACGCGAGTGTCACCCTTAAAAATGGTGACGTTCAAACCAGACATCTGCTTGAGCCAGTCAAGATAAGCAGGAGCAACCAGCGACGTGCCAATGGAAACGCTGCCAACCACCCGCCCGTCATACATCACGGGTTGGCTTGCCCGAATGGTAAAGGGCACCACTGTGCCTGGCACCACCGCCGCAGCAGGTTGCCCCTTCAGGGCCAGCACCACCGTGTCCTGATTAAGGACGCTGTCGTTGTACTTGTCAGAATGGCCGCGCGCAATGACCTTACCGGTTTCGTCGGTGATGGTCATAAAATCAGAACCAGCCATTATCATGGCTTTTTTACCGAGGTTCATGGCCTGTTCATGATTTTTGGCAATGATGGCACTAACGAGATTGTCCTCATTAGCGATGAGGGCCGCACTTTGCGCAAAGCGGCTAAGAGTCATCTTGTTGGCTTCCATGATGACGTTCTGCATACGATGTATGCCCTTATCCAGCTCATCTTCAATCGGCGCTTTCATGAAGTAGATGGAAACAAAGAGCACTACTCCACAACAGGTAATCAGCGCACCAAATAGCGACCCCACATACTTGTGTGTGAGCGTTATGCGCATGCTCCCTCCTTCAACAAAAAGTTACAGTCCACGAAGAACATCGTCTATGGATATCCCGCCTCAAAGCAGGTTGCAGCTTCACATACCAGGCAACAGACATAACGGCCCCGCCTTATGCCCACTCAAATCACACTCCGAAAATCAGCGGTCAGCCCTTGCAGGCAAACCAAGATTGATCGAAATCAGTACCATATAGTGTTCTTCGGCACGAAGTTAAAAATAAATAGAGGTGAAAGCAAATCCAGCTTGCACATATGTGAAGAAAACATCTGAATGGATACCGTGTCTTTATACAATAATTTCATAATATTAAAAATACAAACATTTTATTTGTATTTTACAGCTTAACAAATCTATATTATGCTAATAATGTATAATTACATATAATTAGCATATGTTTAAATTCTTAATTGTGAAAAAAATAATTTTTTATTATAAAAGAGAGATAGCCATATTGCTAGCCTCGCTGGCGCGCCCTCGCCACAGCACCTCGGCCACCACAGTCCTCCCCCTCCCCCCTCACGATCGTACCTTGCCGCTCCCCTCAGTCAGCGCAACTCATAGGTCAACTGCGTGCCTTGGCAACCCCAGTCCAAAAAAGGCGATCAGGAATGTCCAGACCGCCGCACTACTCGTTGCCCTTCACCGCAACCCAACATCTCTTCAAACGCTATTCCAGCAAATCACATCCAAGCATAAGCCCATCAATTTACCGTCGACAACTTTCATCGGGCAGACGTAAACCAAAGCAGATTAATTACGACAAAGGTATGCCCGTGAAGGCACGGTCAGTGTGCCCAGTTTCAGCTTTGATGCATCACTGTAACATACTGAAGCCCCAATAACGGTTTTAGGGGGGAAGAGACGTGAGGGCGTGGGGCAGGTGCTCCTCTTGCAAAAGGGTCGCCTTCCCCACAAAGGTATTTACAGCCACCAGCAGGTTCAACCCAGCTTGTGGCGTACCTGCCTGCAGAGCCCCATCAGGGCATCATATTCATGCCTGCGCAGTTCGGCTCTGGTAAAGAGGCGTCGCCAGGGCATTAAAAAATATTCGGGGTTATCGCCGTGCAGGTAGTCAAGGCGCAGCAGCATATCCTTCAGCGACTCCATCAGGCGTTCTTGCTCTGCGGCTGTGGCCAGTTTGCCACTGCCCCGGCTTACGTCTGAAGCGCCCCTGCTCTCTTTTCTTTGATTATGGCGCACGGCATTGGCGCATTCGTATAAAAGCAGCAGTACCGCTTGGGCCAGGTTAAGCGAACTTGCGGCAGGATCAGTGGGGATAGTTACGAGTTTGTGGCAATGTGTGATTTCTTCATTGTTCAGCCCCCTGTCTTCAGGGCCAAAGACAAGCGCGACCCTTTCGCCACGAGCCAGCACCTCAACGATGGAGGCAGCGGCCTGGCCGGGAGAAAGCAAAGACTGCCGCCACCCCCCCACACGTGCGGTGGTACCCACCACAAGTGCTGTGGGCGCGACAGCTTGGGACAGATCAGGGCAGACCGTCACGCCATTCAGTAAATCCTGACCTTTGGGCGTAGCGAGTGGACGGGCCTTTTCTTTGTCCCACCGCTCGGGGTCTACGAGGTGCAGGGATGGGCACCCCATATTGACGCAAGCCCGGGCCGCCATGCCAATATTTTCAGGAAAACGTGTTTTGACCAGTACAACATCAAGGCCATCAAGCAAAAAAGCCATATCAGCACAAACCTCCCGCCAGGGCCATGACCATCTGCATTGGTCCTTCGGGATCAGTCGGCAGCATCTCAAGAGGAGCTTTCGGCCAGATACGGCCAGCGGCCAGAGCCAGCATGGCTCCACCAATGCCGCATTTGCACACGGTGCCCAAAAAACGGCCCACCATTGCGCCAAAAGCAGCATCAAGCGATTCACGAAGGGGGCGGCCTTTGACCATTTCCATCATAAAGCAGCCTATCCATGCGCCAGCAACAGCACCTATCAAGGCCCCAAGGCCAAAGAATAGCGGTGCCAATAAAATGGCCCCTGCGATGGCGCCAATCATACCGGCAAATGTTCCTGATGAACTGGATCCATATCGCTTGGCCTTGACGATTTGCATACCAAGCTCAAGAGCTTCACCAATAAGAGCCAGCCCCACCATCATGACCCAAAACCAGATATTCATGGAATCTGAAGCCGGGTGCGCCATTTTCCATAAGGCCACCAGCCCCAGCATTACCCAGTTGGCGGGCAGACCAAAAACATTGAGCACAAGCACAAAGCACAACAATGTGATAAACGCGCCCGCAAGCAGGCTTGCCAGGGGAAAAGGCAGAAAATCCATAGCGGTGACCTATCTTTTGCTGCGCAAGTCCTGCATTCGTACAGCCTTGCCTTCGGTACGCGGCAGGCTGTTGCTCTGGACAAGCTCAACTTTGGGCGTAATGAGAATTTCATCGCGCAAGCGCTGGGCAATGGTTTTTTGCAGATTTTGCAGTGCGCGCATGTCCTCAACAAAGAATTCATCCCGCACTTCAACCTGCACACGCATGGCATCACCAATGCCGTCACTTTCCAGCAAAATAAGGTAGCTCTGCCCGACCTCGGGGAAGGTCATGATGACCTGCTCTACCTGCATTGGGTAGACGTTGACGCCCTTGATAATGAACATGTCGTCAGAACGGCCAAGGATGCGGTCCATACGGCGGTGCAACCGCCCACAGCCGCATACGCCAGGGATAAAACGGGTGAGGTCGCGGGTGCGGTAACGCAAAATGGGCATTCCCTGACGGCAGAGGCAGGTCATGACCAGTTCGCCCACTTCGCCATCGGGCACAGGTTCACCTGTTTCAGGATCAATAATTTCGGGAATATAGGCGTCTTCCCACAAGTGCATGCCGCTTTGCTCAAGGCATTCGAAGGCCACGCCGGGTCCGTTCATTTCAGACAGGCCATAAGAATTGTAGGCTTTCATGTCAAAAAGGCCTTCAATACGGCGGCGAAATTCTTCGGTATAGGGCTCTGCGCCCACAAGGGCAATGCGCAACGGAAACTCGCGCGGGTCTTCGCCCATATTACGCAGGTGCTCACCAAGAATAAGCGCATAGGACGGCAAAATATGAGCAACGGTTGTGCGGAAGTCTTTGGCGAGCTTGATCTGCCGACGGGAGTTGCCAGCACCTGCGGGGATGGTCAGGCAGCCAAGACGTTCGGCACCATAGTGGATGCCAAGCCCGCCCGTAAACAAGCCGTAACCCGACATATTTTGGAACACATCCTCGCGGCGTACGCCAATCATATGCATACAGCGGGCCATAAGATCAGCCCACGAATTGATGTCGTTCTGCGTATGACAGATGGCCACAGGCGAGCCTGTGGTTCCGCTTGAGCAGTGCATGCGCACTATTTCGGCCTGAGGCACGCACAGCATACCTGTTGGATATTGCGAACGCAGGTCTTCTTTGGCGGTGAAAGGGATGCGGCGCAGGTCATCGAGGCTACGCAGAGAATCTGGCCCGATCCCGGCTTCATCGAGCCGCTGACGGTAAAAATCGCACTTGCGCGCCTGCCCTACCGTATTCTTTAACCGGATAAGCTGAGTTTCCTCAATGCGCTCCCGGCTCCACACTTCTGCGGGATCAAAAACTTCCATGCCCTCTCCTCGCCTTCACGAATTAGTCATTAACTCACAAGGTGCAAATTTCGGATTATTTAAGCTCAGAGCCCGTGGCATGTCAGCTGCTGTGCAACCGCGCCCAACCCCAGAGCAGGCCCATGCTGCCTGCAAGCATCATGTCGCCATGCGGTGCCAGAAAACGCCCGT